>JAISES010000458.1 GCA_031263965.1 Prevotella sp.
ATGAAAAAAACAGCGGAAATAGCAATGATATATATAAAGTTTAACATAATTGCCCCTAAAATTTAACTTAATCTATTATTCACGAAATAAAACTGTGTATTATCTTTGAAGCCGTTATGGAGTAACAAAACAGCAATATGTGAAAATGACGGAAAACAGGCAGGTATTTTTTCAAGATTACAGAAAAAGAAACCCGTAACTCGAGAAATGAAACCCATAAATGATGAGATGAAACCTGTAGCACGAGAGATGAAACCCGTAAATGATGAAATGAAACCCGTAAGGGCTGTGATGGAACCCGTAGCACAAGTGATGAAACCCGTAAGGGATGTGATGGAATCCGTAACACGAGAAATGAAACCCGTAAGGGATGTTATGAAACCCGTTACACAAGAGATAGAACCCGTAACGGGTGTGACGGAATCCGTAACATGAGAAATGGAAGCTGTAACGGGTGTGACGGAACCCGTAACATGAGAAATGGAAGTTGTAACGGGTGTGACGGAACCCGCGACATGAGAAATGGAACCTGTAAAGGGTGAAATGGAACCCGTTACATGAGAGATGGAATCAAAAATTTACATATTAACAACATAAATACAAATAACTATGAACACTTTAGTTGAAATCTTAATCAATTCGGTCAATCTGATTTTTGACTGTGTAGACATGTTCTTATCCTCGTTATCAAACGGAGGAATTGTATGGGCAACAGGCAGTGGCGTCACGCTCGCCTTCGCACTGGGTATGGCAGGACAAAGCAATATTACGGACGCCGTCCTTGCCGGCATGCGGCGCTGGCACGGCAGTATCGACGACAAGTACAGCAACATCGACAACCTTGTAAAAATCATTCAGGCGCACATCCCCGGCTGGACGATCCCCGACGACCTGTACAAGAAACTCACCGGTTACGTGGGCCAGCTGCAGACATTAATAGCCAAATGCCGCACCACCTCGGCCTCGCAGATGGACCGCCAAGAGCGCAACGTACTCCTGAAAACAACCATCGACCTGTGCCTGCTTGAAGTAAAGACGTGGGCATTCGGAGCCTTTTCGGCCGGCACCCTGACGGCAAACGACATTCATAAGCTCGGCTTCCTGCTGCCGGGCGAATCGGGCGGACATCGCGACCGCACCATCGCGACCGACGTAAAAGCCGAAGTGAAAGTAACCGTCCTAAGCGCCGACGTCATCCGCGTCACCATCGACCAGTCAGCCGGCGAAAACGCCGCCATGGTAGCGCACGGCTGGCCTCCCGGCGTAAAGCATGCCCTGATCGTCATCGTCGCCTCCGACGGAAAAACAGAAATATTCCGCATGATCACCACCCGCCTGCATAACGACATCGACATGCCCGAAGGCTCACACGGCAAGCAGTATATCCTCAAGGCCTCCGTCCTCAAGCACACGAACGACACCCCTCGCTTCGGCAACGAACCAACCTTCTCCATGCCGCTCACCACCGAAGACCTCGCCGCTGCCCTCGACCGCCAGCGCCTCGAAATCGAACGCCTCGAGGCTGAAATGAAGGCAAAAAAGTAATTTATTATATTATGATATTCACTTAAAAAATGAACTGTATGAAAACATGTAAAGTATGTATGATGGTTGCAACCATAATGTTTTCCGTATATTCTTACGGTCAGGATGTGTTGCTGAAAGATGCGGATTCCATGGTGGAATATGCCGCAAACGGGTTTCCCGGGAAACAGGATAAGGGAAGAGCAATAGAAAACGGGCTGTTCTTTACCAAATCGTTTTATGAAGAAACGGATTCAAAGAATACGCTCCTGCTTGAAAGAACCAAAAAGCAGCTTTCAAAAACATTTGAGATGGAGATAGAGCGTAGCGGGAATTATTTTTTGGCTGCTCATATACTGCCTGCAAATAACGTTGAAAAACTCACCGGAAACCGTTTTGACGAAATAAGGAAAATGGACGACAGGGTGGATATTCTTGATGTAAGGGTCTATTTGAACGACCGGCTGATCGGCACACTGAATCAAACCAAACTGGATTGGGAACTGGCGCCGCTGAAAGAAGTAAAGACCGTTCGTTTGCAGGCAGGTAAAAACATCATCCGTTTTGAATCGGATGCGCCGTATTATCCAATGATTGATGCGGTGCGAATTACAGAATTGGAAAAGGCTTTAATGATTAAAGACAGAAAGTACGACGATTTTATTACTTATTTAAAATCCAACCCGAAACGTGTCTTACCGGCAGAAAAGGAAACGCAGGAAGAAGTCGACCGGAAAGCGAGAGCGCGCCTTGATAGTGAAAATACTTCTGCACTGCGGTCCGCCATGTATCCGGACTTCTATAGCTGGCAGATAATTCCGCATGTATTTCCCGCTCCGGAAGGCAATTTCGGCCATAGTATGAATGTGCCGATTACATACACATATTATCGGAAGCTATCCCTATCGGCAGGCAGTTACACGTTTATTACTGCGCCGATAAGTGGAGATACTTATTATTCGGTTGACCCTGTAATGTACCTCTATAAACCGGATGATCCGCATAACTATACGTGGTATAATGACGACGACAGCGGTTACGGCTATCATTCGCGGATAAGTGTTTCCAATATCCCAGCGGGTGAATACTATCTGGTAGTTCGTGCATTCAGTGGCTCTTATGCCTTAACAGAGTTAGGACGGCAGGGACTTGTCAATGTTTATCAGGACGGCTCCATACTTAATTCAAGTGTGCCTGTTGCCGGCTATAAGTTTGATATCAGCTATGACTCTTCCAACAGAGGACTCTTGAATTATTTTACCGCTTACACGAATGGTATTCCGATAATCTGGTTGCTGCAAAATACTCCCAACAACAGCCACAAAATGAAATTCAGGAGTGGTATAGGTTTTTATGTCAACCTGATGGATTATTTCTGGTATGACGATGTCCGGATGCGGTTAGATAAACAATCTTCTGATCTTTACAGCATGCTAATTTCGGCGGAAGGCGCCATGAGTTATAATTTCGGAAATTGTGACGGGTATGGGAATATCCCCACTGGCATGCCTTACGACAATAATTCCACTATTTTTCCAAATTTGAAATTAGCAGATGCTATAATTTCTGCACCGGCGACTTTAACATACAACTGTCATGCCTGGGCTGGGGGTATTGCAACCGGATGGATTCAACCTATGGGTTATGGAATATCTTATTTGACGGGCTCTGGTGCTGTTTGGAGTAGCTGGGATGATTATTTTGGTAATAATCCATCCAGATATGCCGGGGCCATGACCTTTACCAGAGATCAGGCACATGCAGGTAATGGTGAAATAGCATTGTGGTCACACAATAGTAACATTGCTGATGCATCTCATTCATCTGTTCGATTATTAGCTAACAATAATCCACACGGTTACGATTGGGAAAGTAAGTGCGGCCAATTGAAGAGAATATTTCACCCCAGAAATGCATTAACAGGTTCAACAAGTAATGGATATGGTAGTATTATAGCTTATTATAGAGACGTGAATAAAAATCCTGGTGATATAAGTTTATATTCTGCTTCTGTGAATCAGGATAATACTGAAAGGATTAATATATTAGCTTTGCGTTCGGCAAAAAGTAGTTCATCGGTTCCAACATTTACAATGGAAGAATCTATTGAAAAAGGATTGACGATAATAGAGGACGTAAAACTTGATGCATATCAAATGGACTTGATTACATCAAACTCAGTGACTACACGATCTGCATCCATTCTTCAATCACTTTTCAATAATTGGAAAGAAAAAATTTATTCGCCTGAATTGTCTATTGCTAGTAATCCTTATAAGTATATTGAAATAGATGAAGGTAAACAACTTGTGGAGTATGCAAAAAAGAATATGGAAGAAAGTATTATTTTCTTTGCACAAACAGTATTTGCTGATGAAGAACCTTCTTTTGAAAAATACATTGCAGAATATCTGTTTTGTGAAATCGCAAAAGACGATTATGCTTTCATAATGGAAGGAATAAAGGATGAATGGAAAAATAGCAACTACGACAATCTTGGAAGATATATAGCTCCTATGCCCGAAACTTTCGTTAAAAAGTATATTAAGCGACTATTAGACAGGGAAGTGTTGAAAAAAAACGAACCATATAATCCGATGGTAAACACAATTGACAATCACAATACAATAAATATTTCGCCCAATCCTGTTTATGATTATGCGGCAATCAACTTGAATTTGCCGCAAAAATCAACGGTATTCATAAAAGTTTTCTCTCAAACATCGCATTTAATTGCTACCATACTTGACAGAAAGATTCTGGAAAATGGCAAACATTCCTTTTCTCTTGATGCAAACAATTTAAGTAAAGGTCTTTATGTGTGCATTGTAGAAATAAATGGAACAGTATACTCTCGAAAATTCTTAAAACGCTAAATATTATTAATCATGATTAGAAATTATTTGTTTTTAGCAGTATGTGTTGTGTGCTTTTCCTCCTGCAGCAAGGAAGACATTCGTAATTCCACGTCTGCTTTGAAGTTTATATCGGTATCTGTTAACGTAGATGCCGAAACTTACAGTGACAGTAACGAACAGGAAGAAAATACTTTACTGTGGTGTACGGGAAATGATATTAAATGGTACAATGCAACAACAGGAGAATTGAAACTTGATAATTCACCAAAAAATCCTTATATGCCATTTTCTAAATTGGTTGTATTTTTGGATGATAATAAACTTTTTAGTCTTAAATATATTAGTCCGCTCTCATCAAACGGTACGCATTTTCCATGTATAACTGCAGAAGGAGGATTAATAGGGCAACGGCATCTTTGTCCATACACTGAAGATCATATTCCCGGACCGGACTGTAAAACGGAATATTATATTATAGAAGAAACACGCTATTACATCAGTAAGGGTTATCCCAGATGGGACCCGAAGGATCGGGGAGAGATTTGGGATTGGACTTTCACAGATGAAGAGCGTGAAAAAAACTGGAAAGCGATTGAACCTGAATGGAATCTTTTTATTGAACAACTCAAAAAAGAAGGCCGCTACAGGGAATAATCCCCCAGAGAGACCGTCCGAAAACTAAATTCAGGCTCTGGAGCGTCATTTGCGTTCCTGCCCGGGCAGGCGCCTGAATAAAAAGCCCTGCAAATTAGTTTTCGGACGGTTTTCTATTCCTGCTTCATAACCACCACACCCGCGGCAAGGAAGAACGCATCTTTACCTGCGAAAACAGGCCCGCTGCCCGCTTTTCCGGGACAGGCAGTATTTAATGAATAAAAAATAATGCAATCATGTTGCATTATTAAAATATTATCGTAACTTTGTGGCATTAATACGAACATTTTTTATACAATACATATTAATACTAATTTTTCAAAGTTATGAACAACAAAGTAACACTGAGGATTTTATTCCTCCTGAGCATAAGCATGCTCGCTTTTTCGTCCTGTAAAGACGACGAAACAATGCCGGCCAAGCCGGTAGTAACCATCAC
>JAISES010000519.1 GCA_031263965.1 Prevotella sp.
GGGCTGATGCCTACGGGAGGAGGCAAGTCCCTGACTTTTCAGGTTCCGGTAATGACAATGGACGGACTCTGCCTTGTAGTCACCCCGCTTATTGCCTTGATGAAAGACCAGGTAGACAACCTTCGCCAAAGGGGTATCAGGTCTCTGGCTGTTTACTCGGGGATGGCGCGGCAGGAGATTATTACAACATTGGAAAACGCTATTTTCGGCGACTATAAGTTCCTCTATGTTTCTCCCGAAAGACTGGCCACCAGGTTATTTTTGAGTAAACTCAAAGATATGAATGTATGCATGCTGGTAGTAGACGAATCACATTGTATTTCGCAATGGGGATACGATTTCCGCCCGTCATACCTCAAAATAGCCGATGTACGGCAACATCTGCCCAATATCCCCGTATTGGCGCTCACAGCAACGGCAATGCCCGAAGTAATCGACGACATACAAGAACAACTTCATTTCAGGGAGAAGAATGTATTTCGTAAAAGCTTCGAGCGTAAGAACTTAGTTTACTCCGTAAAAAACATTGAAGGAAAAACCGAAGAATTGGTCCGGATATTGGAAAAGACAAAAGGTTCATCTATTATTTATGTACGCAGCCGGCAACGGACAAAAGAAATATCGGACTTTCTTGTTCAAAATAACTTCTCTTCCGATTTTTACCACGCAGGATTAAGCAGTGCGGACAAGACAAAGAAGCAAAACGCATGGAAAAATAACGAAACCCGTATTATTGTATGTACCAATGCTTTTGGAATGGGAATCGACAAACCTGATGTACGGTTGGTAATACATACCGACCTGCCGAATTCCATAGAAGAATATTTCCAGGAAGCAGGGCGTGCCGGACGAGACGGAGAAAGTTCGTCTGCGATAATCCTTTTTGAAAAGAACGATAGTGCCAAATTGAAAAAACGGATAAGGGACGAATTCCCCGAAAGGAAGTTCATCCATCTCATATACGACTCATTGGCGTATTTTTTCCAAGTGGCTGACGGTTCTACAGGGTCTGTGTTCGATTTCAATATCCGTCAGTTTTGTGCAACATATAAACTTCCTCTTTTACCAACGCATAATGCGTTAAAGATACTGGACCTTGCCGGTTATATCGAATACACAGAGGAGATAGACAACCGTTCCAGATTGATGTTCACAGTTTACAGAGATGAATTGTACCATTACGATTTCGACAGGGAATATGAGCAACTTGTAAATACTATTCTGCGGCTATACACAGGCCTGTTTACTAACTATGCTACAATAGATGAGTCAGAGATAGCATTACGACTCAATTCAAGCCGGAAGCATATATACGAAATGCTGAAAATACTTGCGAAAAGGAATATCATAGACTATATACCGCACAAGAAAACGCCGCTTATTTCCTACACTCGCCAACGTGTGGAAAGTAAGTACCTCAACATTCCCCGTTTGGTAAATGAAGTGCGCAAAGAACGCTTTGAGAAACGGATACTCGCAATAAGCCACTATGCCGGACAAACAGATACTTGCAGAAGCCGGTTATTATTATCCTATTTTGGAGAAAAAGATGCCCTGAATTGTGGAATATGTGATGTATGCCTGAGCAAAAACAAGCCGGCAATGACAAACGACAGGTTCGGAAAAATAGCTGCCGAGATAAAAAATACGGTTAAAGACGGTGAACAAAGTATAGAGTCCGTCGTAAATTCACTTTCCCAATATCCGCAGAAAGAGATTATAAGTATCATCCGCTATATGGCAGACCAAAAAGAAATAGTAATAGACAAAGGAAAAGTCAGATTATAAAAAAGACGAAGTATTTCTACCTCGTCTTCTATATATCCTTATTTTTGATACAGTTATTTCGGTACTTTAAAAGAGTATGAGATAGGAACGATAGAATGATCTATAAGACTAGATAAGTTAAAACCTATCGGATAAACATTACTGAAATCATTCTTTGTGAGAGCATCTTTATATGTATTCACAGCATCCATATGGCCTTTCTTAATTTGCACCAGGTTGTCATTATTGAAATAAACATAACTAATATCTGAGATATCGATAAAACGGCTTTCTTCCGAGGATAAAGACTGTCCTGATATTACTTTATTTATGGCTGATTTAACAGTTCCGAAATAAGTATCCGACTCTACAATTAAAAGACCGACCCTGCCATAGTATACCGAACTAACATAAGCCACACCTTTAAATAATTTAATCCGGTTAAGAGTAAACAAATAAGTTCTGGTTTTAGTTTAATTTACATTCCAAAGTAAGTTCTATAAAATAATTATTGCCGTATTTGGTTGTTCTACTTAAATGTTCAGTTCCTCCCGTCATTGCGAGCTGCTTGCGGCGAAGCAATCCAGAAGGAGGTAACTGGATTACTTCGGGTAAACCCTCGCAATGACGGGAGAAACTGATTCTATAAACACGCCATTTATTTTTATTGATTACTTATATTTTCTTCATTATTTTAATTTTACGTACTTCTAAATCTTGAAATAAACTGTAAATTTGCAGGGATGATAAAACAAATTTTACTGGTAGCAACCGGAGGTGCTGTAGGGAGTGTTTTGCGATTCCTTGCCTCTGTTTTTGTAGTCAGGATGGAGTCTTTTCCATTCCCTGCGGCTACATTTCTGGTTAATATTCTGGGCTGTTTTTGCATTGGATTGTTTGCCAACCTGATACCGGGCAACAGCATGCGTTTTCTACTTATCACCGGATTCTGTGGCGGATTCACCACGTTTTCCACATTTGCAAGCGAAACCTTAACATTGTTCAATAACAATCAGATATTGCCTGCACTGCTCTATACTTTGGGAAGCTGCGTCTTGGGTATCGGTGCTGTATGGCTGGGAATGTATATTACCAAATGATCTCTTTTTAGAATATTAACATCTAACCGTGTGAAAATATTTTTCACAAACCGTCTATATAATAAGCATAGAAAATATACAACAATATGAAAAAGCATTTATTAACCGGACTACTCTTTTTATTGAGCATCTGTATGATAGCACAAACATCCAACAATAAATACGAAGCCGAATGGAAACAGGCGGCGGCACATGAGCAGAACGACCTGCCACAATCGGCTACCCTGACTGTTAATGCAATTCTTGAAAAGGCTATTGCCGACAAGAATAATACGCAAGTAATAAAGGCCCTGGTATACAAGAACAAATATAAGCGGCAAATAAACAATAATGACAACAAGGGGATCTTCACCGATCTGCAAGCCTTGGACGATCAGGCGGCTAACCCCGGCGAGAAAGCCCTGCTATATTCTATGCTGGCCGAGTTATATCTGAATTTCTATAATTCCGACCCATGGAATATTAACCGGCGCACAAAGTTGGCCGGCTTTGTTCCCGAAGATATGGATGAGTGGAGCAGCAATATATTCAGTGATAAGATAATAGAAAACCTCGACCTTTCAATAAAAGAGGTTGCCGAACTGAAAAGACACACGACAAAGGAATATGACGATATTATCCTGACAGGCGCCGATGGTGCGAAATATTACCCTACCCTGTACGATTTCTTGATGGATAGAGCTATTACGATAGCCAAAAGCATTATAAGGATAGGAAATGAGGAGTTTGATATTTCGTCCACAGGTCTAAAAACAGTACAACTTATTCTACCTGCCGACGAATATATAAAACTGGATATTAATGCAGGAATCGATAAAAAACAAATAGTATGGCTGTATTATCAGCAATACATCAAAGACCTGTCTGACAGGAATCTTACACCTGCTTTGATCCTTACGGAAACAGATAAAATTGAATTTCTGGGAAATAATTCCGGCACGTTGTCTGCGCAAACTATCAGGGATGCATATATCCGTTTGGAAAAATTATACGGGGAAGACGAAACATCGATAGAAATAATAGACAAGATCGTTAATTCCTATCCATATAACGAGGGAGATCAGAGAAAAATTAATGAAGAGAAATATATCTGGCTGAAAAAAGGAATACAGAAATATCCTGGGTATGCAAGGATCAACTCTCTAAAAAGCATGCTACAAGCACTGGAAGAGCCGTCTATTGGTATTAATCCGAAACAGGCAGTGATGTATCCCGATACTCCGGTACAATTATCTGTTATGTATAAAAATACGCAGGCTTTGACGCCAAAACCGGTATTCAGTCTATACCGGGTAGAAAACGGGAAATACAGTTTAGTTAAGAAATTCAATCCGGATCTGAGGTCTAAACAGACATACAACACCGACACCCTGTCTCTGAACATAGGCTCTCTGCCCCTTGGCAGTTATTGCTTCAGCACATATTCCGCCGGTATATTGGAAAAACCGTCTGTAAAAAATGATGACACGAATAAGATTAACTTTGTTGTATCTTCTCTTACAACGTTTACCCGTAGTTCCAATAAAGATGAGTATGAAATATTTGTCGCCGACAGGCTGTCGGGCAAGCCCATACAAGGAGCTACTATTAAAGTATATCCGAGCGATGACAGTAAAAACAGGAATGAACTGCCGGCTACTTTAAAGACCAATGATCTGGGATTTGCTATCTATAGAGATACGAACAAGCCGAAAGACAGTTGGCGTTACAATATAGCTACCTATCAGGCAGAATACGGAAAAGATATTTATCAGGAAAGAGGAACTATAAATGGCAGTGCCAACTACCGTTGGACAAATTCCGAACCGACAACAAACCAAAGGCTTACGGCAACCTCTATTTTTACAGACAGGAGCATTTACAGGCCGGGGCAAACCGTTTATTTCAAAGCTATTGTCTTAGATAGCGACTCTAAGCCGGTAACCGGTAAATATTACACCGCAAAACTGCATAACCGGAATAGTGAGATTGTATCACAAAAAAATATCACTACCAACGAATATGGCTCTATCGCCGGAGAGTTTGCCTTGCCGGCAACAGGATTGACCGGCTCATACCATATCGAGATAAATGGAAATACGATTTATTTCACGGTAGAAGAATACAAGCGTCCTACATTTGAAGTCACTTTCGACAAGGTAGAAAAGACGTATACATTCGGGGAAGAAGTGAAGCTGAAAGGCTATGCCAAAAACTTTTCGGGGATAAGCCTGCAAGATGCCAATGTAAAATATACTATTAACCGCCAACAATTCAATTTCTGGTTCTGGCGATCAAACAGGGGCTCGCATTTCACCGACGGAACAGTAAAGACAAATGACGACGGTTCGTTTGAAATTATATTCACACCCGAATCGGGAGACGGATATAATAGCTTTTTGCGCCCTTTCAACGACAGGCAGATTTACACCTTCAGCGTAACAGCAACCGTAACCGACGTAAACGGCGAAACTCAATCGAACAGCTATAGCCTCAATGTAGGTAATGTATCGATGGTAATCGACCTGGAAATACCTGAGCAAATGGAAAAATCCGAAGATTATAAATTGAATATAGCTGCTAAAAATTTGCAGGGAGCTGATATAGAAACAACAGGAACATATTCTGTATACGCATTGGATGACAACAATGCTATTCGGAATAAAGCTCTTGACGGGAAATTTAAGACAGGAGAGCAAGCTGGACTAAAAAACAGATTGCAAACCCTGGCTTCGGGCAAGTATCAACTGCAAGTAACTGCAAAAGACAGTGATGGGAATGATATTACCGAAAATAAAGACTTTGTTATCTACTCCTACGGCGATAAAAAACCGCCTGTCAAAACAAATAAGTGGATAGCCAGGAAAAATACGGTTTTTGGAAACAAACCTGTAGAAGTGATTTATGGAACCAGCGAAAAAGACAGGTATATTCTGTATCAGTTGTTCAATAATGATAAAATATTCGAACGCCGCTATGTAAAGCTCAGCGAAGAAAATCAGAATTTCTACGTAATGTACAAACCCGAATACGGAGAAGAAGTATATATGTCGTTTACCTCTGTATCGGATGGCATATCTATGACAGAAAATATTTTATTGGAAAATGAACGGAAAACCGCGGATACCGACCGGAATATTAAACTCGAAGTATTCCGCGACAAGCTCCGTCCGGGGCAGGAAGAAACATGGACGATAAGCATTAAAGATAAGGATAACAATCCAGTTAAAGCTGAATTATTAGCCTCTATGTACGACACATCTCTGGATAAATTATATCCTTATACCGCTTGGGCTTTAAACCGTCCATATATCCACAAGGTGTATTTATATCCGATGGATTTCCAGCAATCATACTCGCGTGGTTATGACAAATGGTTCTCTCTTGGAAAGGGGATTGATTATTTAAAAGTACCGTCCTTAACTTTCGACCGGATCAATTGGTTTGGGTATTTAGCTTCATATGCATTTAACTTTAGAACAAGAAATGCATATGCAACAGGAGCTATTCCCGGGGTTGAAGTCAAAAGTGTAATGAAAGAAAAAATAGTATATAGAGACTCCGGAGATAAAGTAAGCAAAGTTCTGGATTTAAAATTGGTAGACCAAGCCAACGATCAAATAGAATTCTCTGCTGGTTGGGGGCAAACAGGAGTTATAGATAAACTCCAAGTATCAGAAACCACTCCTCAAATCCGCCGGAACTTTAACGAGACAGCGTTCTTCTATCCTCAACTGCGGACAAACGAAAAGGGTGAGACACTTATCTCGTTTACCGTACCGGAAAGCAATACTACATGGCGGTTCCATGCATTAGTACACGATAAGGATGCACGCACAGGCACATTAGAACAAATGATCGTTACACGCAAAGAATTGATGGTAACACCCAATATGCCCCGTTTCATTCGCCAGGGAGATAAGACAAATATCTCCACCAAAATATCGAATCTGTCGGAAGGGACTATTTCGGGAGAGGTGCGCATCGAGTTCTTCGATCCTGTAACCGATAAAGTTATTAATCTGGATATACCCGGTCAGACGCAATCGTTCACAATAGAAAAAGACGCGTCTACCTCTGCCGGATGGACATTTGACGTGCCGGACGATATAGAATTGCTAGGCTGCCGCATAGTTGCGCAGAATGCTGCTTTCAGCGATGGAGAGCAGCATGTTTTAGCCGTATTGCCGAATCGTATGCTCGTAACCGAAAGCATGCCTGTCGACATTCTTAAAGCGGGAACAAGCACATTCACGATGGACAAATTACAACAAAATAATTCATCCACAATAAGCAATTATCGCCTGACTCTGGAATATGCCTCCAATCCTGCATGGTATGCCGTACAAGCATTGCCAACTATGAGTAATCCGACAAACGAAAATGCTGTAAACTGGTTTGCGAGCTACTATGTGAATACATTGGGTTCGTCCATTGTCCGCCAATATCCTAAAGTTTCGGCAATGATACAGGCATGGCAAAAACAAGGGGCAGATAAGCAAACATTGGTTTCTAAACTGCAAAAAGACGAAGAACTGAAATCTGTCCTTCTTGAAGAAACGCCTTGGGTATTGGATGCCAAAGATGAAACAGAACAAATGCAACGACTGTCCTTGCTATTCGATCTGAATAACACAAAACAACTGACCGATGCCGCTACCCGGAAATTAGCCGAACTAATGGACAATAGCGAAAACGCATGGTCGTGGTACAAAGGGTTGTATCCCAGCCGCTCTGTCTCGCAATATATTCTTTACGGATATGCAAAACTGCAACAGGTGGGGCAGGTGGAATATTCCGGACAAATAAAGACAATGCAGATGAATGCCTTGAAGTTTATAGACAAAGGGATAGCGGAAGACTTCAAGAATCTGAAAAAATATAATAAGGAATGGGAAAAGACGACCTATGTTTCTACCAGCCAGATCGAATTTGCTTACGTACGTTCATTCTACCGCGATATACCTGCCGGTAGGGAAGCCCGTGAAGCAGAACGTTTCTACACCGGTGTTGCAACTAAGAACTGGACGAAGCTGAATATGTATGAACGCGCCCTGTTGTCTATGGTTCTTAAACGGAACGGGGACAAAACAACTGCCAACCGGATCGTAAAATCGATCAGGGAAAATGCTGTCAGCGACAAACTGGGAATGTATTGGGCGAATAGCCGTGGTAATGTGTTCTTGTCCATGTCGCCTGTCAGTATCCACACATTCATTATGGATGCCCTGAAAGAAGCAGGCGCTGCCAATGATGAAATGAACCGGATGAAACGCTGGCTTCTCAACCAGAAACGCACTCAGGTATGGGAAACAACCCACGCCTCAATCGATGCCATCAGCGCGTTGTTGAGTACAGGTTCCGATTGGTTTACAGGAGAAACATCCCCTGCGACAATAAAAGTAGGCGGAGAAAAGATAGAACCCGGGAATACAGAGTTGGGCACAGGATACTTTAAACAGAGCTGGGATAAATCAATGATAAATAAAGATATGGCCAAAGTAGAGATAAAAACTTCCGGCTCCGCCCCTGCATTTGGCGGGCTATATTGGCAATATTATGAAAATCTGGATAAGATCACTTCGCAAAAAGGCGATCTGAATATAGAAAAGCTGTTATTCAAAGAAACAGTCGATGCTTCAGGCAAAGGACTGGCACAAGTCACAGAAAAAAATGCGTTGGCCGTAGGCGATAAAGTAATTGTGCGATTGACCATAAAAGCAGACAGGGATATGGAATTTGTACACCTGAAAGATATGCGTGCCTCATGCTTCGAGCCGCAGCAGGTAATTTCAGGTATCAAATGGGTCGGCAGCCTGATCTATTACCAATCAACAAAAGATGCTTCGACTAACTTCTATTTCGACCGCCTGCCAAAAGGTACGTATGTGCTCGAATATCCGGTATATGTAAACCGTACAGGGGAATATGCCAACGGCATCGCTACAATACAATGCATGTATGCACCTGAATTTGCATCACATACGCAAGGCATAAAAGTGATTGTAAAAGAGAAATAATCTTATCGGACTGCTATCCTGTAGAATAAGCTATGGGATAGCAGTTTTTATATCCTGCAAACTTTGTAACAATGAATAAAATACAACACTCATTTATCATCCTGATATTATCTCTTACTTTTATCATGTGCAATGCTAATAATAAAGAAAACCAAAAGCAGGAACATGCATCGAAGGAAAATAAAGAGATGGTTGAGAAGCAAGCTCTCCTATCGCGCCTGAAAGCCAAAGCTGATACAGCCAGATTATTCTGCAAACAAAAAGGGCTGAATACCGGATATTGTTTTCTGGTCGATCTTAGCATTCATTCGGGGAAAAATCGTTTCTTCGTATGGGATTTTGCAAAGGATACCATCAAGTATGAGAGTCTTTGCTGTCATGGTTACGGGATGAAAAGCACACAGGCAAAACCGGTGTTCAGCAATGTAGAAGGAAGCTATTGTTCATCATTGGGCAGATACAAAATAGGGATCCGTTCGTATAGCCAGTACGGCATAAATGTTCATTACAAGATGCATGGCTTCGACAGAACAAACAGTAACGCGTTCAAGCGATGGATTGTATTGCATTCACATACCCCCGTTCCGGATCATGAAATTTACCCAAGCCACTTACCCTTGGGTTGGAGCCAAGGTTGTACGGTAATAAACAACGGGATAATGCGTAAAGTGGATACGTTGCTAAAGAGTGCCAAGAAGCCTGTTCTGTTATGGGTATATGTTTAAATTATTGCTTTTCTACAAGCTTTAATAATAATTCCGGTTCGTCCGTTGTAATATAGTCCAATCCCAGATTGATGTAGGTTTTCATGTCTTCCTCCTTATTTACAGTCCATACGTTTGTTTTTAGATTCTGGGCATTTGCCTTTTTTACAAGCTCAGGATCTTTTTCAAAATGGGAAAAATGATAATCTATTCCCGATATCTTTGCTGCCTTCAATTCTTCAAGACTTTTATCCGCTTCCAGATACTGTATATTTGCAGTAGGATCCAGTTCGCGTATACGCATTGCAGCATCGAAATCGAATGTAATATAGTCTACCCATGCTTGTGCTCTTAGCCTATGTACTAATTGTACGGAAGAGTCGGCGACAGCTTTACAACGTTCTTTTCCTTTCTGAGAAGCTTTTACTTCCAACACTAAGCGGGTCTTATTCTGGCCTTTTATGCGAAGCAGGTATTGTTCGAGGCTGGGAACAAAGTCTCCGTCTTTAAGGGGTATCCGAAACAATTCTTCTGCGGTGGTTTCTTCTACTTTTTTTCCTCCTATCGATGGGTCATGCGACAGTACCGGAATATTATCCGATGACAGCCATACGTCAAATTCTGCTGCTTCGCAACCCAATTCGATTGTTCTTTCCAAAGATTTCATTGAATTTTGGCTTGCATCTTGATTCTTCCATGCACCACGATGGGCTATAACCTTGTTGCATATAAAATTGTCTTTTACCAATTCAAAGGTTTTCTTTTCTCCGCCGTTGTTCTGCAATGTTATTTGATAACATTCAGGCGATTTTTCGTTTATAGAAATGTTCTTCTTAAGAGTTATGCAACCTTCTTTATTGACCATGAATATGTTAGAGGCATCTTTGAGTGTTACCTTTTCTCCCTGACGGGTGACGATTTTACCTATGACTGCGCCCTTTTTATTCACAGGAATAAGGTAGCTGTCCAGTGTCAACAACTCTTTTCCTGATTGGGCAAATACTATAATTAAATTGAGTAACAAGGCTGAAAGTAGAATTGTTCTTTTCATAAAATCGCTGATAAATTAGAAATACAAATTTAGAAACTATTTGAATTTTATAGCAATTTTTTTTTATAGATATTTTCAGATGGATTTTGTTCTTTTTGCTTGCAGGTTTAGCGGGCTAAACCAAAAGTAAAAAGGGGAAAATACGCTGAAAAGAGCATAAAAAAATTGCTAAG
>JAISES010000004.1 GCA_031263965.1 Prevotella sp.
AGGATAACATTGAATTTATCTTCCTCTTTATAGTCTTGCACGCGAGTTTCCAGCGCATTGTCGTGTAAAATATGTGGATAGTCAATATCATGCAGCAGCATATTGGTTACACACAACAGATAAGGCAAGGCTTTCTTTTCAATGCCGAAAACGGAAGTGTTGTATTGCTCTTTTTCTGACGGTGTAGAAATTTGCTTGTCGAGATATTTTAAAGCAGAGGTTAGAAATCCTCCTGTTCCGCAAGCGAAATCCGCTATTTTCTCACCCAATTTAGGCTTGACTTGCATTGCCATAAAATCGGTTAAGGCGCGTGGAGTGTAAAATTCTCCCGAATTTCCTGCCGATTGAAGGTCTTTTAGAATGGTTTCATAAATATCTCCAAAAGCATGACGCTCTTCATAAGCCTCAAAATCAATGTCGTCTATTACATTAACAACCTGACGGAGAAGAATTCCATCTTTCATATAGTTGTTGTTGTCCTCGAAAACTGACTTGACAATGCTTTGATTTACAGTTGTATTTTCTGTAATTTCCAAACTTTTTAGGTTTGGGAACAAATCGTTATTTATAAAGCTGAGCAACTCATCTCCGGTAATAGCACTACCGTCTTTTTTGTCGACAGCCCAATTTCTCCATCTTAAATTTCCGGGAATAATGGATTCAAAACTATTATCGTATAGCTCCCATTGTTCTTCTTTAGCATCATATACTTTGAGGAAAAGAATCCATACCATTTGTTCGATACGCTGGGCATCTCCATTGATACCTGCATCGTTGCGCATTATATCTTGTAATCGCTTTACTATATTATTTAAACTCATATCCTTATGTTATTTAAGCCGCAAAAATTCTTGAACGTAAATCGCGCAGTGCGGCATCGAAAGCTTTCATTCCTCCAAAAGCTTTAAGTATTTTTCTGTCACCCATCCTGCGGAATGGATCGACTTGTAAGATTTTTCTATCATCAAGCACATTGATACCTTTATCTGCATACATCTCAAGTAATATAGAAAGAACTTCTCGGGCAATTCCTTCGTACCTATTGAGATAATCTGTCTTCTTGACGTTGTTAACTCTTTCCGATTTTGTCAATGGTTGTTTGTCGTAAGCAATGTGGCAAAGCAAGTCGAAATCATCCATATCGGGATTTTTTGCCTGTTCTCGTAGAGTTTCTATCGATATGCCGGTATCATCAAGTGCATTTAATATTCCTTGTCTGCGTTCCTTGTCTGTCCAATTATTCAGAAAATCAGAGAGAGTCAAATATTTTTCTCTAATATTCCGCCTGGAATAATCCGTAATACTTTCCGTCATTAATTTCCCCTGTGGATCAATGTATTGAACTCGTTCTTGTAAAATATCCACTCTTATATTTCCTTTCCCAACAACAGGTGTTTCTCTTACGGTACTCAGAGGACAGTTACATATAATTTCCCCACAATTTGGACATTTGTATGGTTTTACCTTGCAAGTACAAGGAAATTCGTTACAGACAGGGCATATACCAGGTTCAGGAGGAGTAGAAATTAGAGGTTTGCATTCACAAGGTTGGTTTCCACAAATATCGCAAGGACAAATACAAGGATATTGGCCGCAAACTTCGCAGTCATCTATTTCTTCATCTGGCTCTCCATCGAAAGCCGGATCGGCAAATAAACGACTATTACCACGAAAGTCAAGAATTGTAAAGAACCACTTGCCTTTATCGGTTTTTAAGCGTGTTCCTCGACCGATAATTTGCTTAAATTCGGTCATGGAATTGATATTGTTATCAAGAACAATCAATTTAACCGTTTTGCAATCAACTCCGGTGGTCATTAATTTGGAAGTGGTAGCGATAACCGGATATCTAGAATCTTCATCAATGAAATATTCCAATTGCTTTTTCCCTTCGCTATCATCTCCTGTTATCCTCATAACATACCTGCCGTCTTGGGCTTTCAAATCGACATTTAAGTTGCCTAACTCTTGGCGCATACGGTCAGCGTGATTTACTCCTACGCAAAAGACAATGACTTTGGACATTCGTCCATTTTCTTCCAGCCATTCGGTAATTCGCTTAGCAACTTTTGCCGTTCGGTCTTTTAAAACAATATTCCTGTCGTAATCTTTCAAATTATACTCTCGGTCTTCAATTTCTTCTCCGTTTTCATCTAACATGCCTTTAGGAGGACGCCAAGAATCATCCACATTAATTAGTGAGCGAATTACTTTGTATGGAGCAAGGAAACCATCATCAATCCCTTCTTTCAGACTGTAAGTATAAATTGGCTTGCCTCCGAAATAATCGAAAGTATTGACATTTTCGTCCACTTTGGGCGTTGCGGTCATTCCTAACTGAACTGCGGAAGAGAAATAATTCAAAATTTTACGCCAACGAGATTCATCCCTTGCACTTCCTCTATGGCACTCATCTACTACAATGAAATCGAAAAATGTTGGTTGAAATTGTCTGAAAGGTTCTTCATTCTCGTCTCCTGCCAATTGCTGATAAAGCGACATGTAAAGCTTATAAGAACTATCCAGTTTACGATTCTCTACTTTAGTCATTACCTTTTTGAAAGGTTTAAAATCCTGTTGCATTGTTTGATCAATTAGGATATTCCTATCGGCTAAATAGAGAATTTTCTTTTTTGTGCCGGACTCCAACAGTCTGTGGATTATCTGAAATGCAGTATAAGTTTTCCCTGTTCCTGTAGCCATTACAAGCAAAAGACGCTTTTTCTCTTGCGCTATGGCTTCAATAGTTCTATTAATAGCAATTTGCTGGTAATAACGAGGAGTTTTATCTCCTTGTTTGTAGTAATATGGTTGAGTGATAATTTTCTCTTGCTCGGAAGTAATATTTTTTTTGGACTTAAATCTAAGCCACAAATCTTCGGGAGAAGGGAATGTATTTGATGAAATTTCTTTTTCAACTCCTGTCTTGCGATCGTATTCCACAAAAGAGTCTCCATTGGAAGAAAAAACAAACGGAACATCAAGAATATTCGCATAGTTGATAGCTTGTTGAATTCCTTCGGCAGGTGTGTGTTTGTTGTCTTTTGCTTCAACAATCGCCAAAGGGATGTTACTATTCAAAGATTTGTAATACAGAAGATAATCAGCTTTTTTACGCATGCCGCGTTTGCCTTTTTTGCCATCTAAAATAACTCGCCCATCGGTAAACAGAAACTCCATACGCATCTGCTCCTTCCTCCACCCGGCTTTTTCCATTGCCGGAGTGATATAGCGATTTTTTATGTCTTCTTCTGATAGTTTCTTTTTATCTTCCATGTCCACCTTTGCCTAACTTCTCATAATATATATTACTATCAGTAGCAGGACAATATGGCTATTGATTTTGCGGTAGTCCATGATTATAGAGTTACTTTATCTTCCAGTATCCGCCTCTGTCGCCACCAATACGCTCTATAATGCCTTTGTTTT
>JAISES010000046.1 GCA_031263965.1 Prevotella sp.
CCTGCCGCCTGGCTTATGTTCACTGTCGCGGTGAAGCCGTCCGCAGTGGTTATTGTTACCGTAGCTGTACGTGATGCGCCCGTATTGCCCGCTGCCGATACATCTAACGTACCGTTGCCTGTTCCCGATGCTTTGCTCAATGTCACCCATGTCTGGCTTGCTGCCGCCGTCCATGTCGCGCCCGTAGGTAATCCTGCAATTGTAAGTGTCTTTGCCATATTATTTTAATTTTTAGTTTTTAGTTACGAGTTACGAGTTACCAGATTATTCATTTTTCGTTCTTAATTTTCATCAGTTTCCGTCCTTATCGAACCCCGTAAACACAGGATTCACATTCATGATATACATCATGTTATATTTCTTTAGCCTGTATTTGCCAGGCGCATAGCACCACAGTTCGAACTCTATCTTTTCTCCCGCTCCTACTTGCGTGGATGGGCCATAATCGTTCTCTATCGGAGCTGCAACAGGCAGTGTTATGGTAATTGTCGAGCTTCCGGTATTCGTTACGCGTATGCGTGTGATATAGCCTATTGACATCCCAGCAAGGTTGGCAAACGAAAGCGTATTGTTTGATGAAATACTTGCTGTCACATTACCCGACAAAGGGATGTTGGCAAGCGAAGTAACTGCCTGCGCGGAAGTCATAAACAGGATGTAGGGAAAAACCTTATCCCATCCGTTCACCCATACCTCGCCGGTTTCGGTCACGCTTACGTAGCCTTCATTGCCTGCCGTATTAGCACGTCCCTTTACAATTCCCGGAGCTGTATTTGTGGCGATGTTGACCGTATCTATTCCCCTATCTATCCATTCGTAGGTATCCGGCGCCGTTGCAAGATATGTCCATGAGTGCCCCTGCGGTGCATCCTGATCAAGATTGACAACGGTAGCCCCATCGGTAGGAGTATCGCTCTTAACGCTTGTCCATACATCGGTAAGCTGCTGCTGAGTGGGAGATGTGCCAAGGTGCGCAGAAACACGTCCTACACCCTTCAAATTCTCTATATCCGCAGTATTGGTCTGTATCTGCTGGTAATTAGCCGCAGACTGTAAACCGTTGGCGATACCGTTACATTCGGGAATGTCGGCCGCTATCGTACTTGTTTGCCGCGTAGCCAGATTGATAAGCGTTTTAACAAGTTGCTGCTTGTTGGAAGCAGGAGAGATGGAGACGTCGGAGACAACGCTTTGATTAAGTTTACCCGCTATACTCTTACTTAGATTAGTCTTCCGTGTTTTCGATTGCACCGGAATATCTTCTCTATCTATATATCCGGGTACATAGAAATCATCTACATGAGCATCGTCAAGCGGTAAGAGTTCCGATATTTTTTTATTTGATTCCATAATATTATTCTATCTTTAGCCTGTATCTGTCTTCTGTCATTAAATACTCCCGCTTTTCGGTTAGCAATAAAGACGTAATCGATCCTTTTTCAATATCAAAATTATCAGGCTCTACATCTATATTTATTACATACAGGGGGTATAACGCGTCCAACTGGATCACTTCCGGCTGAGAGCCTTCGCTTCTCACGTAGGTATCTCCGTTTATCATTACCTCGGATAAGCTGAATATAAGGTTTATTTTTCTCGCCACCCATACAGGTACCCCCCTGCATGTGCCGATAGTTAACTTTTTTACTTCATACGGATAGGCAGATAGCTGTATGTTATTGTATAGTTGATTCCTGAAATTATTCGATTCTACATTGAATTGTATATTTTGAAACAGAAAACCGCCTTCCACTCTGAAATCAAAGATATTATTCCCTCCATTGTTGTTAATAAACGCAGTGCCGGATAAATTTTCAAGATTCGTATACCTTAGCTTCACAGTATCCCTTTCCCTGTGACTGTCTATTATCTCAAAGCAACATTCCGCAAGTATATCGTTATATCCGCGTTCGGCAATCTCAATTTTATAGAGGCCGTAATCCATTCTTTGATATTGGAAGTAGAAAGTATCATAGTCTGCGTCCGATTCCAGAAATACAAGATCGACATCCTTTTTCTGATTGGTATTCAAATCAATCAGTACGACCGATATATCGTAATCTTGATTAATAGATAATTGGGTTCTGATTATGTCATCGAATGTAAAGACCTGTATATATTTCTCATCTTTTTCAAAATAATGCTTCCATTTTGAAAAATTAAGAGAACTATATTGAGATATTTTTATAACATCCTGCATGTATGTATACATTTATCACAAAAATACATATAAGTTATTTAGAATTGTTCTAAATAACGCAGGATGAAGGTAAAATTCGGTTATCCGCCGTACAGGAAAGATCTATATTTTATCTTTAATATTTTCGAGGCAAGGGAACATACATCGATAGCATCTTTCTTATGTTTGTTGTCCCCTTCTTTCAGGTAGGACGTAAGGTCTGCTATGAATGAATTATATTCAGAAATGCTCTCATAGCCTTTATTAAAGACGAAGTACTTTTTGATAAACTCATAGTTGGAGAGTATCCTCACCTCTTTTTCGTCACGGCTCGGAAAATTCTTCAGCACGGTATGCCTTTTTAGCGTTTTTTTAAGGTCGATAATTGAAGCCAATCCTACACCGTTACTTTCTATATATATTTCTTCAGGCGTTTCAACCGGCAACCTGTTAAGTATCTTTTGCGTGTTTACCTCTATCCCGTCCGTGTTATGGATAACATCGGATACATATACAGACAAATCATCATTATCCTTAACGACATGCAGGAATACCATTGAATATTTGTCACCGCCCTTATCCGCAGGATCGCCTACAGAGAAACTGAACTTTATATCATAACCGCGTATTTTCGACATATCGCAGAATTTCAATTCCGACAACGGCAGCAATAACCCTTTAGCCTCTATCGGCTCCTGTTGGTATTCTGCAAGCCATACGGATTCATCTATCTTATTCTTTATCTTTAGATACTCCGCCGTAGTCTTTACGTCCTCGCAGAAGCTTTTGCCGTCTGTCATGGCCGGAACACAATAAATATTCCCCGGGTAAACCTCACCGGACGATATGGCCATTCCAATAATATCGCTTACGCGCCACCTTGTGCCGATGAATATTTCAGGACAATTCTTTTCTTTACGGCTGTCATGAGCCGATTGTTTCCACATCTTAACCTTCGCGTCCGTAGTATCCGACAATGCGTCCTGCATGGATTTATACAAGTCATCGGTGATTGCTATATTCGCGCCAAAGCCTATGATAGTTCCCCCAACTCCGGCGCCGAAATAGCCCACCTGCTTGGACATGTTTGTATTCCATCCTCCGAGATTGGCTTTATCCGCGGATATAAGTATTTCAGGAAAGATATTTTTGTATTCCGGTGATATTAAAATAGCCCTGGTATCGTAACTTAATTTATCATAAAGCGTGGATGTACATGTATTCCGCATAACAGACGTTTCGGGAAATATACCCAGCCACCAGGCGCAGAAACAGGATGTTATATAAGATTTGCCAGAGCGGGGGGGCAGAGAGATAGCCGCATTGATAGCTACGCCGTTTTTATAATTGTCGGCTACCCTCTGGAATATCATAGCTATGTCTTTAAGAAACCGCCTCCGGACTGCGAAGAAATCATAATCCATATAACAGCAGAAAGCCCAGAAGTTAGTCCGGGCAGCTATGCGTATTACGGGTTTATATTCTTCAAAGTCTATCATGCTGTAAGAAAAAGCGGATATAACGGTATTCACATACGGTTACACCCTGTTTAAAACCTGGGTTTATTTGGATAATCACAGTTTGTCTATTAGCTTGTCTATCTGTTCCTGCGATATGGGACTGTTAAATAATTCTTTACCGCCTAGTCCTGAAATCTCCTGTTTGCGGGACAGGCCCAGTTCCATAGATATAATATTGCTTTCCAATAGTCCGGCGGCGGCGCCTTCAAACTTCTGGGTGAATATTATCTCCCTTATACGCGCAACGACTTCAATAAACAATATATTATTAGTATAATTTTCAAACGTCTGATGAGTAATCCCCGCAAATATGCAAAAACCTTTAATAGTCATCGCGCGCATCTTACTTACCGTTACTCTCTTTCCTGTCCCGAATGCTTTTTCTTCCGGTAGGGGATTGCTTTCTACCCACTTGATATACTCCAATGCGGTATCCCATAATGTTTCAGGAGTATATTTTTTAATTCTGCCGTACCTTTTTGCCAGTTTCCAGTACTGGCTACCCTTAGGAGCTGCCATAATCGTTATATTTAATCGTTATTAATTTCTGTATGTATTACTTCGTAGACATAATGTTTGTAAACAGAGGGAACCAGCTTTATTATACCTAACTCTATAAATAAGTTAAGGGTATTGACTACCGTGCCTCTTGAAATCCTTTCCGCTTCCATCCTGCTATCAATATCTTCACGGCTGAATGTGTCTGGAAATGAATAAATCTCATCGAATATTACCCGGCGCTCCACCGTATCCCGGAGATTGTTAGCTTTCAGCAGTCGGATAAATTTCTCTTTATTCATAGATCAGGTTATTTTATCATTTTGCTGCATCCGCCTATTTTACAAATATAGCATTTTATATCCATCTTACTGTCATCTTAATATTGTTTTATACTAAAAAACAGTATTTATCTGAATAGAAAATTATATCGTATACTTTTTTCGTTCATTAGTTTCATCCTCAGTCATCAACAGGTTCAACCTCAACATAATTCAAAACTACCCCGCCGCTCCGCAGGGTGTTTAAATCTCTCCTGGCATACTCTTCGATAGTACACAAAGGGGTATCATAAGGGAAAATAACATAGCAACACACGGTGTATACGCCGTTCATGTCGAAAAATTTAAACCTGTACTCTTTATACTCAATCATATATTCCATATCCTCAATCATTAGCAGTTTCAGAACGGCATATCGCCCTCACTTGTCACATCGGCTATAAATTCGGCTTCCATATCTTCAGGGGATTTGCCTTGCGTAAAATCCAAAGCGGGTTGTTGTTTTTTGTAAATATCATCCAGATAATTCCTGTGGTCGAATACAACATTGCTTTGTCCCCAGTTCGGGGTATACCGGCCTGTATCCATATCGTAGCTGAAATTCGAGGTTCCCGTACTCCCCAGATGCTTGAACTTAACCTTGTGCACCACTACCTGCACGATGTTGGTTGTCCTGTCCCTGTATACGGTCAATCCGAAATCGGCCTTGTTGTAGAAGTTAGCGGAGCCGTTCACATCGTAGAGGTTGGGTATGACCGGGGCGCCGTTCTTTATTTCCATCTTGCGGGGATGCGCTACCAGGAATACCAGCACATCGAGCTTCCGTGCGAATGCCACAAGATTGTTCAGCAGTGCGGATATGTAATTGGTCTCGCTGGCGCCTTTCGGTATCTGGTGTTCTATCGTGTTGTAGGGGTCGATCACCAGGCCCTTGATGCCCCGCTTCCTTACCAGGTACGCGGCTTTTTCGATTATCGTGTCCACAAGGAAATCGTCTTCGGGACAGATGTAGAAAAAATTATTGCCGATGTGGACGCATGCCTGTTCGTAGTCGGAAGCCCTCAGCAGGGATTCATCGAAGCGTTTGCCGGTGAACTTCGATACCAGCTTTGCGGCATGGTAGGCCAGGGGGTGGTTCTCAGGGGAGAATATGCCGAACTTCAATCCGTAGCGTAAATTCAGGCGTACGGTTATCTCATCCAGAAATTCACTCTTCCCATGTCCGGGTATCCCTGTGATGACGCATAACCGCCCCGTCTCGAAGCTTATCAGCCTGTCGAAATGGTCGTGCCCTGTAGTATATCCCCTGGTAAGCCCTTTGCGAAATAACATGTCTACCTGCTGCCGGATATCCGGCAGGGAGAACACGCCTTCCATCCTGATCTCTTCGGCGTTTTCAATACAATTTTTCAGCGATTGCCGGCCATACTTTACCAAATGTTCGTTCGCGTCCTTGCATCCTTCCCCGTAGGTTACTATCCTGCACTTTTCAGGGCCAAGCCTGCGCACAAGCTCATCGCGGAGTATGATCCCCTCCCTGTCCGTATCCGATGCGATATAGACCGTTTCCTTATCGTCGAACAGTTCGATATAATCGTCGAGATAATGGGTACTGTTGGCCCCGTTGGGAACGCTTACCACCGACTTGTAACCGCATTCGGCAAACGACAGGGCATCAATCTCCCCCTCGGTTATGATAACTTCCTTTTGCCCTGCCATCGAGTCGATATTCCACAGGATGAGCTCTGCTCCCGATACGAGTTTGAAACATTTATCGCCCGTCCGGTACTTGATGTTTATCAACTCGCCGTTCAGGAAATAGTTAAACTGCACCGTATTGCACGGTTTATTTTCCTTCTGGGGCATTTTCTCCATGCCTTCGGATACCCGCATCGCTTTGAGGGTTGCCTGCGAAATACAACGCCCCTCGAAGTATTTGACAAGCTTGTCCGAAAGCTCGGTTTTGTTGCTCCATTTGGGTTTTTTGTAAACCTTTTTCTCCATAGCGAAATTGTATAAATCCCTCTTTTCCCCCACACTTCCGGCCCATCCGCAGTAATGGCACTTGTAAAGCCCCTCGTCCAGGTTGACGGACAGCGACTTGTCGTTTTTATGGCGCCTTGCGCCCTTCTGACATTCGGGGCAAACAGTTTTCACTTTGCCCGATGTACGCCCGAAGGGGACCTGTATGCCTAAATCACTCCAGTTGTCCATAGCCTAACATATCCGGGGTTCGTTATTTGCCTGATTCGAAGGATTTACAAGTTCCGTCTCCCATCTGCGTTGATTTATCCACGTCGACAGATTTGCGTATTCCGGGACAAACTCACCCCTGTTTTTCTTTTCATCATGCCATTTGATCTGATTGGTGATAGCGGTAAGCAGCAGATTTACAACGCCCCTGTAATCCTTATGCTTCTTCCTGAAATTATCATACTCGGTATCAAGTCCCCTCTTAACTCCGGGATACGCTTTCCTGAATTCTTCAAAAGCATGTTTGAAACTATCAACATCCCCAGGGGGGATTATAGGGGGTTTATTTTTATCTTCTCTTATCTTATCTCCTCTCCTCTCCTCTGTTGGATTTTTAGGCAACGGTCGTTGAACGGTCGTTGAACGGTCGTTGAAAACACGGTTATTTTTTCTTTTTTCGGCGGATTTTTTGCCTGCCTGACTACGTTGTTCCCGCATATTATCGAGAGGCTTCATTCTCTCAGAGAAGCGTACTGAGTAAAAGTGTTTACCGTCTTCGGTAAATTCAAATAGTCCGAAATCTTCAATGATAGATTTTACCAGCGAGTTGCTTACACGCAGGTCATAGGAAATAATATTATAATCTATGACGTGAATGTATTGTGAACTCTCTCCAAGCCTTTCAAGTATTGCGAAGTAAACCCCGTACCCTTCCATACCGTGTTTCAAACGGATAGATATGAGTTTTTCATCGTTACGTGCGTTAAAATCATGCGAAAAAAAATAACCTGCATTTTTCATCAATTATAGCTCAATCCGGTTATTGCAATTCCCTTAA
>JAISES010000113.1 GCA_031263965.1 Prevotella sp.
GATGAATGTTAAAAGAATTAAGAATTAAGAATTAAGAATTAAGAATTAAGAATCTTGTAACTTGTAACTGCCCACAGGGCGAAGTAACTTGTAACTGTGTGGAAGTTTGTTACTTTTTAGTTAAAAACAGGGAAACGAAGAGTCACCCCCTCCAACCTCCCCCAAAAAGGGCAGGGCTGTTAAGTTCTCTAAGTTTTTGGTTACACTGAGTACCCACTGAGGTACACTGAGGTATATTCTCTCAGTGTTTCTCAGTGTTTCTCAGTGTCTTCTCAGTGTTTCTCAGTGTTTCTCAGTGTAATAATTCTCTTTGTACTCATCATTTAATTCAAAAAATCAGAACTTAACGGCCCTGCCCTATCGGGGAGGTCGGGTGGGGTGCTGTTCTTAATTAATTTACTTGTCCCTTTGCGGCAATTGCCTGATTAGCTGCGATAGCCACCATATTATAAATGTCACTTACCGAGCACCCGCGGGAAAGGTCGTTTACCGGCGCAGCCATTCCTTGCAATATCGGCCCCACGGCTTCTGCTCCGCCAAGGCGTTGTACCAGTTTGTAGGCTATATTTCCTACCTCCAGCGAAGGGAATACAAGAACGTTTGCTTTTCCTGCAACTTTACTATCTGGAGCCTTTTGTTTTCCTACCGCTGGAACGAGGGCGGCATCGGCTTGCAATTCCCCGTCGATATTTAGTGACGGGTCTATTTTCTGAGCCAATTGCGTAGCTTCTATAACTTTATCTACCATTGGGTGTTTTGCGCTGCCTTTTGTAGAGAAGCTTAGAATAGCTACCTGAGGTTCTTCGCCGACTAAGGCGCGAGCTGTGTGACCGGTTGCTACAGCTATTTCCGCCAATTGTGCAGCTGTCGGATCAGGGGTTACGGCACAGTCTGCAACCACAAGCAGTCCGTCTTTTCCGTATTGTTTTTGCGAAGTGAACATTAGGAATGCTCCCGAAACCACACTTATGCCCGGAGCTGTTTTAATGATTTGCAGAGCCGGACGGAGGACATCTCCTGTTGTATTCTGTGCTCCGGCGATTTCGCCGTCCGCATCTCCGTTTTTAATCATAAGGCAACCAATGTACAAGGGGTCTTCCGCTAATTTTGCAGCCTGTTCGATGGTCATGCCTTTGGCTTTTCTTAAGTCGAAAAGGAGATTGGTATATGCTTCTTTTTTCTCGTAATTCTGAGGATCGATGATGGCAGCTTTATCAATGTTGCTAAGGTTTAGTTTTGCAGCGAGATCTTTTACTTCTTTTGGGTTTCCGACAAGGATAATATCTGCTACTTCGTCTTTGATAAGGCTGTCGGCCGCGGTAATGGTCCTTTCTTCCGTGCCTTCGGGTAAAACAATGCGTTGTTTATTAGCTTTAGCCCTTTCTACAATCTGTTTTATTAAATCCATGATTATTTGATGTTTTAGTTGTATTTTTTTTATTCAATAAGGGCTAAATTCCCCCTTGTTATTAGATGACACAAATGTAGTAAAAATGTAAGCTAGAGTTTGCATTTCTGGTCAAAAAATAACAGGTAAATGTGAAATATACTCAAAAGGAAAAGGACTGCGAATTTCTCAGACGGAAGTTGAGAGCCATAAGGGTCTCCAACTCCGGCTTTTGAGTTCCTTACGTAACCGGCTGAATCGCATTCTTCAGGTCACCTCTGATGGCGCGGACATTTGTCCGTGTCTTGAAGAGCAACCCTCTTTTTGCCGCGCGACACACAGACTACAAGTCTGCGCGAGGGGGGGTAACATGTGTGTACCTTTAGGTTTATACGGTTGACAGCCTGAAAAATAAAATCTTCCGGTCATTGACTGAGAGTATGCAGCTTTTTGTCTATGTTTGTCATCTATAAGTTATAACCTAAAGTATCAGAGATTATGAAAACATTTAAATTTATCCCTTTATTCTTATTTGTTCTGCTTTCATGCTCATCCGACGACACTCGCGTTGCTGAATTACCGGATGCTGAACCAATAGTCCTGAAAACACAATTTGACAATAAGTTGAAGAACAATAATGTGTTCGCCTTTGATCTATTTAAGGCTACTTATAAAAATGAGGATAAAGCTAATATTTTTATTTCTCCACTAAGTGTTGATATGGCTTTAGGTATGACGTGGAACGGTGCCGCAGGAGATACAAAAACAGAGATGCAGGCCGCACTGCGCAATCAGGGATATACAGCAGGAGATATCAATGAATACGCAAAATCGTTACGTGAAGCATTAATAAATGCAGATCCGTCAACCAAGCTGACTATAGCTAATTCAATCTGGTACAGATCGGGTTTCGATGTGGAACAATCTTTCATTGATGTGAATAAGGCAAACTATAATGCCGAAGTAAAAGGCTTGGATTTCTCTTCACCAAATGCAGTCAAAGAAATCAATAATTGGTGTGCAAAAAACACGAATAATAAAATCCCTGAAATAATAGAGACTATCTCATCTGATGCAGTAATGTACCTTGTTAATGCTATCTACTTCAAAGGTATCTGGAAATACCAGTTTGAAAAAAAGAACACACGGGATTTACCGTTTACAAAAGAAAACGGGACGACCCAGAATATCAAAATGATGAATCAGGTCGGAAATCTGGCTTATTCGGCGGATGAAAATGCCCGTTATCTGGAGATGCCTTACGGCAACAAAACTTTCAGTATGGTGATTATACTACCACAGCCTGAAAAAGACATGGAAAATGTAATTCGGAACATAAATAACGATTCGTGGAATGACGCAATAAAAAATATGCAGATAAGATCAACCAATCTGCAACTACCGCAATTCAAGTTAAAATGTGATTATGATATGGAAAAGGCCATCCTGCCCGACATGGGTATGAAACTCGCTTTTAATAGTCGCCTGGCCGATTTTACAGGTATAAATAAAGGTGGAGGTCTTTCGATTTCAAAAGTGAAACACAAAACTTTCGTGGAAGTAAATGAAGAAGGGACAGAGGCCGCAGCAGTAACATCGGTAGAGATGATTTACACATCAGCTGAAAAGCCCCAATCAATGGACTTTTTAGTTAATCAGCCTTTCTTGTTTGCCATCAAAGAAAACAGCACGGGAGTTATCTTGTTTATAGGTAAAATCGGTGAAATACCGCAATAAACAGTTTCTAAACGTCATTGCGAGGAGAACTATTTCGTCATCGCAATGACGGACTTTTGGGGTAGCCTCTCATTTTGGCTTGCTATTATTTCTTAATTCCGTTTCTTTTCAACAGAGCATCCACGCAGGGTTCTTGTCCTCTAAACTTAATATATAAGCTCATAGGATCTTCGGTATTTCCCCGCTGCAAAACATTTTCACGGAATGACCGTGCTGTTTCTTTATTAAAGATCCCTGTCTCTTTGAACAAAGCAAAAGCATCAGCATCTAGTACCTCAGCCCATTTATAGCCATAATATCCGGCTGCATAGCCACCCGAAAATATATGGGAAAAAGAAGTTGACATATTCACATCTTGTACTACAGGCAACAAAGCTGTTTTATCCATAGCCTTACGTTCAAATTCTTTTACATCTCCTGTATAAGGTTGAGTCAGTGAATGCCATGCCATATCCAGATAACCGAAAGACAATTGACGGTAACACAAATAGCCCGCATTATAATTGGCAGCATCGACCAGCTTTTGAATCAATCCGGCAGGAATTTTCTCTCCTGTTTTGTAATGCACGGCAAATTTGTCCAGATATTCTTTTTCTGTCAGCCAGTTTTCCATTATCTGGGACGGTAATTCCACAAAATCGTGCAACACGTTAGTTCCCGACAAAGATTCGTATGTACACTTAGTCAGAATGCCATGCAGGGCATGCCCGAACTCATGCAAAAATGTTTCCACTTCATCGAATGTCAGCAAAGCCGGCTCTGTAGCTGTGGGACGGGTAAAATTCATTACAATAGACACATGAGGGCGCGAGTCTTTTCCCTTTTCTACATACTGCCCTTTATATTCAGTCATCCAAGCCCCTTGCCTTTTGCCTTCACGCGGATGGAAATCTGTATAAAGAACAGCCAGGAAATTTCCATTTTCGTCCAGCACGTCAAAGGCTTCTACTTCCGGATGATACACCGGTATTTTAATGTTTTTGCGGAATGTGATGCCATACAAACCGGTAGCTAGGCCAAATACCCCTTTCTTTACATTTTCCAGTTCAAAATACGGACGCACGACTTCGTCACTGACACTATATTTTGCATCTTTAAGTTTTTCCGAATAGTAAGCCCAATCCCAAGGTTGCAAATCAATTGACTTTCCTTCCATTCCCACAGCAAAGCCTTCTACCATTTTCACGTCCTCGCGGGCTGCCTGTCCGTATGCATTATACAGATCGTCCAAAAGTCTGTAAACATGCTGTTTGTCTTTTGCCATTTTATTTTTCAGAATATATGACGCATAGTCCGAATAACCAAGAAGCTTAGCTATTTCCATACGCGTCTTAGCGATTTCTTTTACATTGTCCTGATTGTCAAATTCGCCGCCGGCCACACATTTTGTACTATATGCCATATAGAGTTTTTCACGAAGGTCGCGACGTGAAGAATATTTCATAAAAGCAATGTAGCAGGGAGCCGACAAGTCGAACATATATCCGGATTTCCCTTTCCCTTTTGCTTTAGCTGCAGCAGCATCTTTTACCATTTGAGGCAAACCGGCCAAATCTGCGTCATCCGTAAGGATCATCTCAAACTTATTCCCCTCTTTTAGTACATTTTGCCCAAAAGTAAGAGTAAGTTGACTTAGCTTCGATGATAACTCTTTATATTTATCCCTGTCTTGTCCAACTAATGTGGCTCCGCTATTTTCGAAATTCCGGTATATTTTTTCTGTCAGCCTGATTTGTTCAGGATTCAGGTCAGACTCGAAGCGCTTATCATATACTGCTTTTATTTTTTGAAACAAATTTTCGTTCAGAGTTATTTCGTTTGAGTGCTGAGACAACTTCGGTTGAACACGCTGTGCTATCTCCATCATTTCATCACCACTCTCAGCGCTCAATAAATTGAAGAAAACCGAACTCACCCTGCTTAGTAATTTTCCAGACTCTTCATACGGTAGAATTGTGTTCTCAAAAGTTGGAACAGCTTTTATCAATACAATTTTATTGATCTCTGCCTGATGTTCTTTTATTCCCTTATCTATTGCAGGTTCATAATGTCCGTTCTTAATCTTATCGAACGGGGGTGTATCGTATGGCGTCTTATACGCCTGTAAAAACGGATTTTGTGCTTGAATTAAATTCATCGTTAATGCAAAAAATAAAACAAATAGTATTTTCTTATTCATAAAATAAATGGACTATATAATTAGTTCTTACCTCCAAACCGTTATATCGCCTACAGAAAACCGGACTGTATCTTTAGCTTTCTCCGCAGCCTTGCCTATCGATACAAGCAAAACCGGAATATATCGCTTTTCATCGAGTTCCAAAGCCTTAGTCAATTCTTTTCTCATAAAGCCTCCTATCGGATTCGTCTCATAACCATACGCTTTAGCCGAAAGCATCAATTGCATTGCAACGAAACCACAATCGAGCAATATGGAATCCCTGAGCCTCTCATCGGTATAACTATCCCTGTATGATGAAATTATTTCCAGCATTTGAGTTTTATAATCTTCTGTCATCAAACTGAAATTTACATTAGCTGACAATATTTTTTCTGCCGCGGAATAACTATCCATATCTCCGAAAATAGCAATTACGGCTGCCGACGTTTCCCATTGTAATTGATTGAACATCATATATGGCTTTATCAGCTCTTTGCCCTCCGGAGTGTCGAAAACAAAAAAACGCCACGGTTGAAGATTGAAAGAGGAAGGGGCCGTCATTGCATCCTGTAATATATTACTCATTTCCTCTCTGTCGATTTTCACTAAATCATCATATCTTCTTATCGATGCACGCATCACTAACAAGTGATTACTTTCATTCACTATATTTTTAATTTGCATAGCTATCTTTTTTAAAAGATCAGTTAGATATAGGCAAAGGTATAAAAACAAATCAATTGTTATATCTTTGTTGATTAATAAAGGAGTATAGTATATAGAAAGTTCACAAACCGGATATACTTTTTTTTATATTTATTCGTTATAAATTAACTAGAAATTACATTTCAGGCTATGATTGATTATATCAAAGGAGAAATTACAGAGTTAACCCCGGCTTCTGTAACTATTGAAACTTATGGAATCGGTTATTTCATAAATATCTCGTTAAATACTTATACAAACCTTTCGGGACAAAAAAATGCGAGGCTTTATATATACGAAGCTATCAGGGATGATGCCCACCTGCTATTTGGATTCTTCGACAAACAAGAGCGGGAATTGTTTTTGCTCTTAATAAGTGTTCCGGGCATAGGTGCGGGCACTGCACGTATGATATTATCTTCGATGAACCCACAAGAATTAACGACCGTTATAGCTTCGGGAAACTCAGACATGCTAAAAACCGTAAAAGGCATAGGACTGAAAACAGCTCAGCGTGTTATAGTTGATTTAAAAGATAAAATTAAAGCCAGTGGAATGCAACAGGTTGAAATATTTGCGGCTGCCAACCCGGCAGGAGAAGAAGCCATCGCAGCTTTAGTCATGCTGGGATTCCCTCAACAAGCATCTCTAAAAGTCGTTACCAAAATATTAAAAGAGAAACCTGACAGTACCGTTGAACAGATCATAAAAACAGCATTAAAAATGCTCTAATCTTTTTTATCGGGTTGAAAAAGCACTTCAAATATCTAATTATAACAGTACTGCTGGGAAGTTCTGTCAGTTCGTTTTCTCTTATTACATGGAAAACAGACTCCGGCATAGTATTATCCGAACAACCCCGGCCCAACGACACAGTGCCCCGTTATCCGGTAAAGAAAACACAGATAGAAACTTATAAAGACCTGAAAGCAAACCCTCCGGTCGATCTTAAAGACCCGGGTAATGTAATCAGAAAAACAGAGTATGATCCGGCTAGCGGTTTATACATATTCCGTACAAAGATAGGGGATATGGAAGCCATCGTTCCGTTTTCGTTGAGCGCGGACGAATATAAAGACTACACACTCAAGCAATCTATGTCAGATTTTTTCAGAGCCAAAAATGCCGAATCGTACGATAAGAAAGATGATAAGGAAGATTTTTCGCTAAAAGATATAAAACTGAATCTGAATGTGGTTGATAAGCTATTCGGACCGGGTGGCGTAAAGGTCAGGCCGCAGGGATATATAGAGACCACCATGCAATTGAAGCATAACAGTACCGACAACCCTACCTTGTCTGAGCGAAACCGGAGCCGGACTACTTTCGAATTTAAAGAAGATATACAGATGAATGTGACGGCATCTGTGGGAGACAAGATCAACTTCGGGATGAACTATGACACCAAAGCCCTATTCGACTTCGACTCAAAGAACCTGAAATTAGGTTACGAGGGGAAAGAAGACGAAATAATAAAGCGGATAGAAGCCGGCAACGTGAGTATGAGCACGACCAATTCGCTCATAAACGGGGGAACTGCATTATTCGGAATAAATGCAGAGCTTCAATTTGGCAAACTCCGGATCAATACGGTAATATCACAACAAGAATCCCAATCTCAGACGCTAAATACAAAAGGCGGCGTGCAAACCAACCAATACGAGTTCAAAGCGGATCAGTATGACGAAAACCGGCATTTCTTCCTGGGACACTATTTCAGAGACACATACGATGACGCGATGAGCAAATTACCATACATACAATCCCCTGTTAACATCACCCGGATTGAAGTATGGATAACGAATAAGAAATCAGATTATACTCAATCGCGGAACATCGTTGCTTTTGCTGATATGGCAGAGCGGGATGTGATAAAAAATACCTCAAGATGGGCAGGATCGGGTGTGGTAAAAGCTCCATATAACAATGCAAACAACCTGTATCAAACCATAACGGGCAGTTACCAGGCCGCCCGGGATATTACACAAGTAACGGGCTTGTTTAATAACTATATCGAAAACGGATTGGATTACGAAAAAATTGAGAGCGCCCGTTTGTTAAGTTCGTCAGAGTATACGTATAACGCTCAACTGGGATACATTTCCTTAACCTCTGCGTTACAGGCAGATGAAGTCTTAGCCATCGCCTACGAATACACCATGGGCGGTACAACATATCAGGTTGGGGAATTCTCGACAGACATTGCCGGCAATTATGATAATTCAAACAACAAATCAGGCGCGCTGTTTGTACGCCTGTTAAAACCGGTTTCTTTGTCTCCACGCTCATATACATGGGATTTGATGATGAAAAACGTATATTATCTGGGGGCGTCCAATATCCAGCAAGATCGCTTCCGGCTGAATATATCTTATCAGTCGGATACCGTGGGCAGATATATGACTTACTTACCTGAAGGAAACACTAAAAATGAAATGTTGCTTAAGGTGGTGAACCTCGATAATCTCAATTCCAACAATCAGGCAGTATCGGATAATAAAGGAAACAGAGGCGACGGCATCTTCGACTTTGTAGAGGGATATACGGTAAAATCTCAGACCGGACGAGTTTTCTTTCCTGTAGTGGAACCGTTTGGAAAGCATCTGGCAAA
>JAISES010000089.1 GCA_031263965.1 Prevotella sp.
TTATCACAACATACTCTCTGTCATCCTGAGGAACGAAGGATCCCGTTTCTCCAAAACAAAATATACACGAGATGCTTCCTTCCGTCAGCATGACAAAAACGAAAATAATGTCGCATTAATTTGTTTTCATTACTTAATTCTATTTACCTCATTATCACTTTCCTGCTTACCGTACCGTTTTCGGTTTCCACCCTGACGATATAGGCGCCGGAGCCTACATTATATATAACGCTTTCCTTTGTATTGTACAGCAACTTTCCGGCAAGGGTGTAAACCTGTACCCGTTTCACCGGTATGGACGATTGCACATACAACGTATTATCAGAAGCAGACACCGAAACTTCGTCACCGGTATCGGACAGATCCTTTTGCTCACGGAAGATTACGCTGAAACGCGATATATTGTCCGTAATGTCTGATGAGAACAGGTATGCGTCGCCGTCGGTAAGGCTGAATTCCGCATTCAGTATATTGTCCTTCAGGATTACTTCAATGCCGTCGAAATCTTGTACGGCTATCGCCGCAATGCTATATTCCCCACTATGGTTGGTAGAAAAGCCGAGCGGGATTTCAGTATCCGCGTTTATCGCGCTAAGTCCGTTGAATATCAACTTTTCTTTTTCCGCTGTTGTGTAAATTGCTGCGCCCGAACTGAACATTTTTTCGGAATCGTAGCGATCGAAGCCATCTTTTGCGTTTTTGTCCGCGAAAATCACGGCACGGTCGGTTTTCCCGCCATCCGTTAATTGCAAGCGGACAAGTGGGCGTATGCTGCCGGTTGGCGGCGACTTAAGTATATTGCCGTTGCCTGCCGTTTCGCTATCGACCATCGCGCTTTCGGTAAATGTAAGTGTGCCTGCATTGAGGGCACGCACCCAGAAGCCTTGCGTAGCCGGAACATACCGCAACGAATAACTCAAATTGTCCGGATCGCTCAATCCGCTTTCGCTATTGTATGTATAGAAATAATAGGCATCGGTTTTTGTGCGGTACCAGATTGTCGGCTCCAAAAAGCTGTTTGCCGTGCTTACTGCATTCCAGTCGATATGCGACAGGTACGGATTGCCCACAAGGTTGAAGCCTTCTTTGGCCACGCCTGCGCTACGGGTAAGCGGAACTTCAATATCGCCGGCAGTTGGAGCGCCTATGAACGTGTAGGTTACATCTCCCGTCCCCTCGGCATAAACAACATAACCCTTGCCCGGAACAAGCGTGTTTTCGCTACCCGCAATATTTACCCAACCGTCAATCGTCTGATCAGACTCACTGTATGGTGTGGTAAGCGGCTCATCATAGTATTCTACGAAATTAGCGACAGCCAATGTTGTATTTGCTTTAGCTGTGGTTACAGGACTGCTCAGATACCAGTTGCGCCCTTTGGCGAGGGTTAGGGTAACAGGTGCATATACCACGATTTCTTCGGTTACCGTACTTTCCCCTACTGTATTTGCGGCTTTCAGCGTGGCGGTGTAAGTGCCTGCACTGGTGTATGTATGCGTTGGATTCTTTTCGGCAGAAGTTTGTCCATCGCCGAAATCCCATAGCCATGTAGTACCCGGCGCTTCCAGCGAAGTATTGGTAAACGCTACCGGAATATTAGCTGTTTGCGGTGTTTCTACGGTAAACGATGCTTCGGGAGCAAAGGTACAGACATTAGGGAAAAGGAAAAGAGAGGTTCTGTATCCGGATAGGAGAACATCCCATGTTCCATTCCAATAAACGTATGCAAAATTAGGATTGGTTCCTTTATCAACAAAAGAGACGGCAAAAACATCAGGATTGGTTGGTGCATAATAAATTTTGTAACCAATAAAAAACTCGGACGGAACAATGGTTGATGTAGTAAATGGTAACGTATTTTCACCTGGTGTAAATCGATCCAAATCAAAATCTTCGCTGTAAAGTACATTGTTTGGTTGTCCATTTGCTCCTTTGTCCCATAATATCACAGTTACTTTTGCGTAGTCAGGATTGTTTGACGTTTTTTGCAGGGCTTGCAATCTTACCTTAAATCCACTAATTTTTTTAGCAGCTCCTAACTGATAATATTCAGCGAATTGAGAATCTCCGTAGTTGTTATGACCCGAAATATATCCATTGTTACCTCCCCAAATAGCATTCCATGCTGTTTCTCCTGCCAATATATTGCTTTCATATTCACAGGTAACCCCGTCATAAGCGGCAAGTTCTACTTCTATTTCATTCGATTCGCCGGAAGGCACAGTTCCGCTTACGGCCTTCACCGTATAATACCATGTGGTAGCCTTTGTGTAATCCAATCCTGTGACATCGTATGTAATCACATTACTTACATCCCGATCCTGAAAGCCGCCGTCTGTATAGATTTTTGTATCCCCGTTTTTGTAATATACGCTTAACTGATAGCTTTGCGTATTGGTTGACGGATTCCAGTTTGCCGTAAATCCCGGGCGCTTGATGTTGCTTGCGGCAGTGGCAACAGGAATGCCTGCCGCAGGGAAAGTAACGCGGAATGTCATTGTTTCGCCACCTGCCACACTGAACTGGTCGATCACAATACCGCCCAAACCGGCAGAATTATCAGACAAAAAAGCGCTTGGCGAAGACGAGTCGCTAAATGTGGTTAGTCCGCCCTGCTTGAAAGCGGCACTGGAGATCAATCCTCCGCCAGATATTGTTCCATTCGGGCGGTAAACATACATTTCGTAAGGACTTGCTGCTGTACCGTTTGCGTTCATGTTTCCTTTCACATTAGGATTGATACGGTAAATGATAATGCCCGAACTAGGAGTATATGTTTCGTAAACCGTACCGCCATCGCTCTGTCTTCTGCGATACTCCAATACAAAATATTCGCCTGCCATAGAGGTTGGCGAGGGTATTTTATAGGCAATAGTATTTCCTGTTCTGTCCCAAGTATCGTAAAGGGTGTATTCTCCTGAAGCGGAAATTTCAGGAATATCATCAACGAAATGTCCGTATTTATTTGAAATATAAACAGTTGATGATTGTGGTGGAATTCGATTTGAAGCCATTACGTCCCAAATGCTAACAGGCCCATTATCCGTCCCTCCCGTATATAAATCGGGTGCGCTCAGCGTATGGTAGGTTTCGTGTACCAAGACACTTTGTTTGCCGTTGCTCACAGTCCATAAATGATTGTCAATTATAAGGTTATAATCCCAAGCTCTTTTGCCCTTAAAATAAACATATTCAGGAGCATAATATAAACTCCAGCGATGCGGCCACAATACATCCGACCATGCGCCAGGGCTACCTGTTACTACAAAACAAATATTGTCCACGAAGCCATTATTGTCGTAATCAAGTTGCGAATCGGAAGTAAATTGGGCTTCGACTTCCGGTTTTACATAATTAAGCGCATTGTACAATAACGCATGTAAACGCAGGTCACCTTCACTTTCCGATGGATAACCATCGGGATTTGTTACTGCGTTATATACCAAATAATACCCGCGTGTGTGCGTATCCGGATAGGATACGACCGAAGATCCTGTTTGTGTGGGAAAAAACGAAGAAGGCAATGAAAACTGATTGTTTGAAATATCGCGGAAATAGCTGAATAGCGATTCGCCCGATGTATTACTCATAAACAGGTTTTCGTAATCGCTACGTTGTGGCTTATAAAATGTTTCACCCTGGAAAGCGATATAAACCACAATATTATTCATCGTACCCGTACGCAAGGTAACAGGCGCTCCCTGAATATTTTGCGGACCACCGGAGACTCCGGGCTTTTCCATTTTGCTTACATAATTCTGATATCGTTCCCTGCGTTTCTCTGCCGATATATCGATGTTCGGCTCAATACCCAGATCCTGTGCTTTTTTCGTGATCTTGGCGCCATCTGTTGTCTGCACATAAACGATGTCGGTAGGTACAAGTTCTCCGTCTTTGAGGGTGGCATACACAACCCATCCTTCGGAGTTGCGAAGCAATGTATAGCCGGCAGCATCGTGCACACGGTGGTGATACTCGTCGCCCGTGGCAAAAAGGTTGAGAACTGTGCCGTCAGGCTGTTTAACTTCCACCGGATAGTTCGTTATCCATGCAGCATGCGCCGAAACGGATAAGCATAAAAAGATGAAAATAGTATAAATATTTTTCATTATAGTGTAGTTTAAAGTATGTCGAATATAAGTTAAGTGCCTTAGCTTTTCAAAGATACAAATCTATCATAAAAGAAACTGTTATTTTATGAATCAATAGTTAAAGTAGTCAGGTCGTTTCCGGTTGCCTTGCAACTTGGCCGTTAAGTAGAGAAATATCCGTGTTATTCTTAACCACCTGATTTACAACGAATATAGCGAGTAATAACCCCTTTAACTCTCGTGTATATAATATTATCACAATGATATGAAAATTTGAGATAACCACTAAATATAATTAAATAAAATTATATATTATTAAATAAATTTACACGTATTATTGGATGGTTTAAATTATATTTAACAATAATTTTATGGAAGAGATTTTAACTATATCTTAAGAAACATTTAGAAACTGTTTGAATTTTATAGCAGATTTTTTTTATAGGTATTTTCAGATGGATTTTTCCCTTTTTGCTTTTGGTTTAATATACTGAACCTCAATGATATAAATAGCTCTGAAAGAGCGTAATCTATAGCGTAGGGCAACGCCCTACGATCATAAATGTGAATGAAACGACGCCCTGAAAGGGCAGAATCAGAAAGCGAATCATTGATTCTGCCCTTTCAGGGCGTCATTGATGCTGTCGCTGATACACAGGGCGTTGCCCTGTGCTGGGAGATATAAGGCTTTCAGCCTTA
>JAISES010000121.1 GCA_031263965.1 Prevotella sp.
TCATCGCCGCGGGGGCTTATGCACTCACATTCGATGGACTGAAAGGGGCTGTAGTACTTATATTAGCCCATGGCTTCGGCATGGTAGCTATGTTTTATTCGGCTGACATTATACAAAACCGGACAGGTATATTAAGAATCAGCGATCTTGGAGGAATTAAGCCTTATGCGCCCAAGTTTACAGTGGCATTCTTCCTTAGCATTCTATCCTCTATAGGAGTGCCGCTGACATTCAACTTTATAGGAGAGTTTACCATCATGTACGGACTTTATCAGGTAAGTGTATGGTTTACCATCGCTGTCGGATCATCCATGTTTTTAGGAGCATTGTTTATGCTGCGTATGTTCCAGTATGTGATGCTGGGGCCTCCGGCCAAAAAGCCATTCAGGGACTTGTCGAAAACCGAAGTGGCCGTATTTTCTTTATTTATAATTGTCCTGTTTGTTTTCGGGGTTTACGCTAAACCGGTTACAGATCTTGTAACAGCAAGCATAACAGAGATAGTGGCATACATTAACAGATAATAATTAGTTAAAATATAATGAGTACATTGATAACCATTTCGGGACTGGGAATAATAAGCCTGCTGTTAGAGATTCTCAATTTAAGAAAAATCCTTGTCCCTGTCGTCTTATTTGGATTGACGGCGATATTGGGACTGGCTATAACCGAATTTTATACGGGTGAGCCGGTAATTGGTGCAGACAGTTATAATATGGTTACGGCACAGGGTTTCGCGCAGGGCTTTTCTATATTATTTATTATACTTTCCATTCTCATTATTATGATGAGTCCTAAATTTTATGAGGATAAAGTATCGAAAATAGCAGACTATGTTTCCTTGAAAATATTTATGCTGGCCGGCGCTGTGGCTATGGTATCTTTTGGCAATTTTGCGATGTTCTTTATCGGGCTTGAAGTCCTTTCTATAGCAGCTTATGCCTTGGCGGCAAGCGAACCGGATAAAGTGAAAAGCAATGAAGCCGGAGCAAAATATTTCATTATGGGGGCCTTTGCTTCGGGTTTTATATTATTCGGCCTTGCTCTTGTTTATGGAGCTACCGGCTCATTCGATACAGGTACTGTTACTATTGCATCGATGGCCCAAGCCGGAAGCCTTCCGATATGGTTCAGTATAGGCTTTCTGATGATAGCAACAGGAATGATGTTTAAAGCGTCGATTGTTCCTTTCCATTTTTGGGCGCCTGATGTATACGAAGGTTCACCGACACTTGTAACAGCTATAATGAGCACTTTGGTAAAAGTTGCGGCAATAGGAGCATTCTATAAAATATTAGTTGTCTTGTCGGCGGGTATTACCCCTTTGTTCCAGACTATATTGGTTGTTCTGTGTATCCTTACATTATGTGTGGGTAATATTACCGCAATTAAGCAGACGAATATCAAGCGTATGCTGGCGTATTCAGGGATTTCTCATGCCGGTTTTATGATGATGGCCTTAATTGCCCTCGATTCGCCAAATACTGTCCTTTATTATGCAGCAGCATATAGCTTAGCGGGAATAGCTGCTTTTGCTGTTATACTTGGAGTGTGTCATGGAAAAGATAATGACGGGATGACAAATTTCTTCGGGCTGCTCAAGCGTCAGCCTCTTTTGTCCGTTATTCTTACCGGAGCGCTCTTATCATTAGGCGGCATACCTGTTTTCTCGGGATTTTTTGCAAAATTCTTTGTTTTCGGCCAGATGCTGCAAACGGGGCATATTCTCGTTGTCATATTCGGTATACTCAACTCTGTTATAGCCATCTATTACTATCTTGGTGTAGTAAATGTAATGGTTGCTAAAGAAAGTTCCGAAACGGATAAGCTGAAAGTTCCGGTTGAATACACGATTGTCGCAGTAGTAGCTATTTCCCTTAATATTATATTGGGAATATTCCCATCGGTTATTATGGGGCTGGAGTTGTAGAAACTGTTTTATGGCATATATTTTTGACTGTTTAGATATGCTGTTTTTGATACTTTTTTAATACTTTTACGTTAATTATATTATTTAACAAAATCACTATGAAAACACTTTGTTCCCTGGCACTGTTTCTGTGCTCGTTATTCGTTTTTCAACAAAATTATGCCCAATCAAAGTATGGAAATGCAACTATGGATGAGCTTACCATGCAGGTTTATCCCCAAGACACAACGGCTGCCGCTGTCATTTTGTTAAAGAAAGGGGAAGCACGCTTTAAAGTATCCGAACTTTACGGTTTCCAATTTGAATACACCTTGCAGGTGAAAATAAAAATACTGAAGACAGAAGGTTTGAAGTGGTGTAATGGGGAAATAGAATATTATGAGGCAAGCAATTCATCAAAAGAGCAGATAAATGGATTGTCGGGTACGACATATAATCTGGAAAATGGGAAAATAATAAAAACCAAACTGTCGAAAGAATATATTACAGACGAGGATGTCGATAATAAATATAAAATAAAAAAGTTCTCTATGCCGGCAGCCAAAATAGGCTCTGTAATAGAATATAAGTATACAATTGTTTCGGACTTTTATTATGAACTCAGAGAGTTCCGGTTCCAGGAATCAATTCCTGTAGCCTATACTTATTATGAGGCTAAAATTCCGGAATACTTTACATATAATGTCAATTTTCAGGGTTATGTTCTTTTAAAGACTGTACGTGAGCCGGAGAATGAAAGCTTTCATATCGGTGGACAGCGTATCCCATGTAGTGCTGAGATGATCAAAAGCGAAGGGTTCGATATTCCTGCTATGAAAGAAGAAGGATACCTGTGGTCTGCCAATGATTACATCTCGAAAGTTTCATTTGAACTCAGGTCTACTTATTTTCCGGGAGGTACAGTGCGGAATTACTCTTCTTCGTGGGATAAAATCGACAGGGATTTGTTATCGTCCGGTGTCTTTGGCGGCAATACGAAAAAGGCGGATATGTTTAAGGAAGAGATACAGAAGGGTGATTTAACTTTAGAGAGGGCGCGGGAAATACAAAATATGATAAAATACAGAGTTAAGTGGAATGAACGGAATGCTCTTTATCCCCGGAATTTGAAAGATGCCCTTAAAACCGGATTGGGAAACAATGCGGATATAAATTTCCTGCTTATAAATGCTCTGAAAGCCGGAGGTTTTGATGCCTTTCCGGTAGCATTAAGCACCAGGAGCAATGGGCGCTTGCCGTTTACTCATCCAAGTATTGCAGCTTTGAACTATGTGATTACAGGTGTAAAAATAGATACTGTTGTGTATTTTACCGATGCGGCAGCTAAATATGGCGATTGGAACCTGTTGCCGGAGAAATGTATGGTTCCCAGAGCTCATATTCTTAAAGAAAATGCATGTGGTTGGGCAAACCTCACCTCAATATCGAAAGGAATGGTTATGAAAACCGGAAAGTTTGAATTTTCAGGAAACGAATATATTGGCCGGATAACCGATTCGAGAAACGGTAATGAAGCTTACGAGCTTACCGGCAATTATTATCGTCACAAAGACAAAGAGGCTTTTATTGAGACTCTGTCGAAGAATATATCATGCGAAATAGATAGTTTCGGTATCTCGAATTTGGATAACACAGCTGAAGCTGTAAAAATAGAATATATACAAAAGACCAATATAGATATGGGCGAGGAATTTATTTATATAAATCCGATGATAAACAAGCAATTAACGGAGAATCCATTCCGTACTGAAACCCGTGTTTATCCTATTAATTTCGATTATCTGACATCGTATATGCAAATAATAGAAATAAAGATACCGGAAGGTTATGTTGTAGATGAAATGCCTAAGCCGGCAAGATTGGTGATGAATGACAATGATATTGCACTTAGTTACAGAATAGGAGTGGAAGGAAATCTGATTAAGCTATATTATGTATACCAGCTTAGAAAACTTGAGTTTCCTGTAAAAGAGTACGATGCCATCAGAGATTTTTATGCTAAACTGGTCGCTAAAAATTCGGAGCAAATAGTGTTGAA
>JAISES010000139.1 GCA_031263965.1 Prevotella sp.
TTAAAAGCAATTACTCCGTTCTATGGGTTGGGAATTGCTTTTTTATATATCCTGTTCTTTTACTCCCTGTGCATCGGCAACAGCCTGTTGGTTAGCGTTTCCAACAACTTACTGAAAAAGAACGGATGGTATTTTTTTCTTCCCATTGCAGTTATATCCGCCATTATTGGCTTGGGCTATTTCTCCATATTAAACTGGAGCAAAATCACCGTACAAACAGGCGAATGGCTATTGGACGGCAATCCGCTAATATGGTTGGTTCAGGCATTAATATTCTTTGGCTTATGGACAGCAAATCAAAAAACAATGCTGGGAGAATTATACAGAGGCATGGAAGGCGAAAAAGTAGAGAAAATCATCTCGTTCTCGCGCATTTCTTTTCTAGACAGGTTTGGCGAGATAGGTGAGTTTATAAATCTGGAATTAAAGATGCTTATACGCACAAGGCGTTTGAGAAGTCAAATAATCGTAGGGGTACTCTTTATCGCATATTATTTCTTTATGGTATGCGGAGGAGGGGAGGCCTTTTCGGACAATCCTTTTGCACTTGTATTTTTCACCATATTCGTTATCGGTTCGGTGGGACTTACTCTGTCTCAATTTCTCTTTACGGCGCAGTCTGCTTTCTTCGATGGTCTGATGACCAGAGATCATTCGTTGCTAAATATGATAAAGGGTAAATATATATTGTACTCTACATACGGTTTGTTTACGGCTTGTCTGATGATGATACTTGTTTATTATGGTAAAGTCAGCTTTCTGTTCATCGTATCAGCCTTCTTCTACACCATTGGATTTTTATTCTTTCTCATGTTTCAAGGCGCCATTTACAACAAAAGCCCTCTCGATCTTTTCGACAGAGGGACATTCAACTGGAAGGGGACATCCGGCAATACGATTATTATTAACATGCTGGCGATGTTTATTCCAGTGAGTATAGTATTGGTGATAAATACTGTTTTTTCGCCGACAGCCGGATGTTATTTCATGCTGGCAACAGGCCTGGCATTTACACTTACTGCCAGTTATTGGATAAAATGGACATACAACCGTTTCCTGAAAAGAAAGTATAAGAATATGGAAGGATTCCGTAGCAATGCTTAATAACGCCATAAAATATAAACAATGAATATACAAATAGAAAACCTGATAAAACGTTTCGGAAAACAAGTTGCAATAGATATTCCCCAACTGAATATAGAACAAGGCTCATTAGTAGGCATAGTAGGCAATAACGGTGCGGGTAAAACAACCCTCTTCCGCCTGATTCTCGATCTGCTGAAAGCTGACAGGGGGCATGTATTGTCTAATGATGTGGATGTAAGCAAAAACGAAGACTGGAAATCCTATACAGGATCGTTCCTTGACAACCGATTTCTGATCGATTTCCTGATGCCCGAAGAATATTTTTACTTTGTGGGAGAGACTTACAACATGACAAAAAGTGTAGTCGATGAACGTCTGGGTACTTTCAACAGATTTATGAATGATGAAATACTGGCAAAGAAAAAATATATACGTAACTTCTCGGCCGGAAACAAACAGAAAATAGGAATCATAGCTGCAATGATGATACAGCCACGGGTATTGATACTGGATGAACCGTTCAATTTCCTTGACCCTTCGTCTCAGATAGAGATAAGGGATATGATACTGAAAATGAACAGGGAGAATGGTACGACAACGCTGATTTCGAGCCATAACCTGAACTATACAACTGATATCAGCACCCATATTATCTTACTCGAAAAGGGAATAGTAATAAAAAATCCGGTAAATTCTCCGGAAGCCAGACAAGAACTTAATTCCTATTTTGTAGACAAAGCAAGCAATAACTAACTCTGTTTTCAGTAATTAAAAAAAGGAGCAATCTACTGCTCATTCCGTCATTGCGAACCTGAAAGGCAAAGCAAACCAATGACACCAGCCGAAAATTTTCAACTGCCGGTTCGAATGAAAAAAAAAGCCCGTACTTCATATTTGTACAGGCTTCTTTTAATATTTTAGCGGATGCGATTAATATCCTCTGATAGCTTTGATTCCGGGAAGAACTTTTCCTTCGATGAACTCAAGCAATGCTCCGCCACCGGTAGAAACATAAGATACCTGATCGGCCAGGCCGAATTTATTAACGGCAGCAACAGAGTCTCCTCCGCCTACAAGCGAGAATGCTCCGGCTTTGGTTGCAGCGGCAACAGCTTCGGCGGTAACTTTTGTTCCTTGTGCAAAGTTATCGAACTCGAATACGCCTACAGGGCCGTTCCAAAGGATAGTTTTCGAAGCCATAAGCACATCTGCGATTTCTTTTTCGCCTTTAGTACCTATGTCCAATCCCATCCATCCGTCGGGAATCATGTTCGCATCTGAGATGCGGGTATTTGCATCGTTGCTGAATGCATCGGCAATCTTAACATCGCTTGCTATAACAAGGGTTACACCATTTGCTTTAGCTTTAGCCACGATTTCGTTTGCCAATTCAAGCTTGTCGTCTTCAACAAGCGAGTTCCCGATTTTGCCGCCGGCAGCTTTGATGAACGTAAATGCCATACCTCCGCCGATAACAAGGTTGTTTACCTTGTCCAGCAGGTTTTCGATAATGTCTATTTTCGAAGAAACTTTAGCACCTCCGATAATAGCAGTGAAAGGACGGGCTGTATCTTTCAATACTTTTTCTACCGCATCGATTTCTTTTTGCATCAGATAACCGAACATTTTGTGTTCAGCATCGAAAAGATCGGCTATAAGAGCTGTAGATGCGTGTGCGCGGTGAGCTGTACCAAATGCATCGTTTACGTATACATCGGCATAAGAAGCCAATGTTTTTGTAAATTCTTTCTGGCTTTCTTTAACTGCCTTTTTTGCAGCGGCTTTTTCTTCATCGCTAGCGTCTTCTGCCAATCCGCGAGGCTTACCTTCTTCTTCGGCATAGAAACGGAGATTTTCCAGCAAGAGAGCTTCTCCCGGTTGAAGAGCCGCGGCTTTTACTCCGGCTTCTTCGCCTACGCAGTCGTTAGCGAATTGTACGTCTACGCCAAGAAGTGCGGATACGTGAGCCAGGATATGTTTTAGCGAGTATTTATCTTCTACGCCTTTCGGACGTCCGAGATGCGAAGCTATAATAGGACTACCGCCATCAGATATGATTTTTTTCAATGTAGGCAATGCCGCACGGATACGTGTATCGTCTGTAATGTTGAATTGTGCATCCAACGGTACATTGAAGTCAACTCTGACGAAGACTTTCTTGCCCGAAAAGTTGAATTTGTCGATTGTAATCATAATTCGTTTTAATTAAATATATTTAATATTATTGATTATCAATACCTTGAAAGCCAAACAGGGCTTTCTTGAAAAGAGATACAAATATACAAATTTAAGAGCTAAATAGCCATCAAAAAAAATGAAAATATCGCGAAATGCGCTAGTTTATATGCAATCTTTTTTATATTTTATTAAGTAACTGTTAGGAATTTTTTCGTAGACACTTTTAGAGTTATTTTTTGATGTATTTTTGGGATTGTTACCTGCATAATAGCGGGCTATTACAAGGTAACAATCCCAAAAAGACGCGAAAAAGAACCTAAAAGAACACGAAAAATAGTCCATAAAATAATTTATTGTAAAATTCCTAACAGTTACTAAGAAACTGTTTAAATTTTGCGTATGAAGGAAGCAAATTATTCAGCTTTTGTCAACTCAAGCACAACGTCGCCCTCTTTGGAAAAGGTAAGCTTGTCACCATCCAAAGCGGCTTGTAGAGGAGTAGTCAGAAATGAAGCGAATAATTGTTCGCCTTGAAGGCCGGGGCATGCCATCTTAGTAGATATTACAGGCCCGAAAGTTACAGTATTGCTGTCCAATGTGTAAGTTGAACGATAGTTGTTACAACCGGCATTGCCTGCTACATTGCCATCGGCAGTAATTTCCATGGTGGGTATCCGGGTTGCAAACAACGTATCCAAATCACCTCCGGCTATTGATGCCAGATTCCATTTCCCTGTCAAAGCTTCGGTAGTCAGCGCAGGTTTCTCTGTTTCTTTTTCGAACTGAATCAGGACAGTTTTGTCCTGTGAGAATGTTAGTAAGCCATTTTCTATCGAAACTGCCAGGTTGGGAGCAGACAGTGCAGTCAGGAATTGCGGCTCTTTATTGGCAACCATACATATTTTCATTGTAGATACCAGGTTCGGGGCCGAAAATTCGTTCTTTCCGGTCAGGGTGAAAGCTCCTGTATATCTGTTACAGCCGCCGCTTCCGTATACCGAGTTTTTTTCAAAGTCGAATCCAATGCTGGGCAATTCTCCGGCAAAAGCAGCTTTGGCATCTTCCCCCTGTAAAGTTTTTAATACCCAATTTCCTTCCAGTTGGGTTTTGCCGATAGGTTTCACAGAGTTACAACTCTGTATTGCAAAAGCAACAGCTATTATTGCTGCGAAAAATAAAGTCGTTTTTAAGATTTGTTTCATATTGTTGATTATTAAGCGATTATTTTATAAAGCTTCAGAAACTGTTTCTCAATATATTTTAAATTCATCGGCATCTTTCCATACCGGAAATTTTGCCCTGAACGTTTCCAAGCCGGTTTTGGATATCTGCACGGTTTCTGCCTGTTCCTGACTTATTCCAATGTTCGAGATTTCTTCTCCACGGGCGTTTATCAGTTTCGAGCAACCATTGTATACAAGCCCGTTTCCATCCGTTCCCACACGGTTTACCCCGCAAATATAACTCATATTTTCGATTGCCCGTGCCGGCAGCAATGTTTCCCACACTTTTATGCGCGAAGCAGGCCAGTTGGCCGTGTAAATGAGCAAGTCGTATTCGTTGTTTACATTTCTTGTCCATACCGGGAACCGAAGGTCGTAACAGATTTGTAAACATATTCTGAAGCCTTTATGTTCAAATATGAGGCAGCTTTTTCCTGCCGAAAAGGATTCCGGTTCGGTACTCATTCTGAACAAATGGCGTTTGTCGTAGTAATATTCTTCACCCGGAGCGATGAAAAATCCGCGGTTGTAATAAGTCCCGTCTTCGACGGCGATGTAGCTGCCGCAGATGGCAACATCTGATTTTGCGGCCCATTCTTTTATTTGCCCGATGGTCTTTCCGTCTGTGGGCTCAGCCAGGTTGCGGCTGTTCATCGTAAAGCCGGTCGAAAACATTTCGGGCAGAACGATGACATCTGTTTGTCCGGCCAGTTCCGACACGATACTTTCTATCCTGTTCAGGTTTTTCTGCTTGTCTTCCCATGCAATGTCGTATTGCACAAGAGTGATCCTGAGTATGTCATCCTGTTGCATATATGCCTGTGTTGTTATGTTATTACAAAGAGAACCTTTCCGGAAATTTAGCGGTAGCGCCTTTATAATGGGATTTTATTTTTTCCAGGTCTGCTTGGGCATCGCCTGAGGGCATAAACACACCCGCAAAAACGGCTTCTTTCTTACCATAGTCCAGTATTGCAATTACGATAGGCACATTGGCCGCTAATGCAATATAGTAGAATCCCATTTTCCATTCGTTATTCAGTTTTCTGGTGGCTTCGGGTGTTATAGCCAACTGGAATGTATCGTTCTTTGCGTATATTTCCGACATTTGGTCTGTCAGCGAGGTCTTTCTCGAACGGTCTACGGGTATTCCTCCCAACAGATTGAATATAAGGTTCATCGGAAAGAAAAACCATTCTCTTTTGATGAGGAACGACGCTTTTCGTCCCATGGCTTTGTACACAACCAGCCCTAACGGTAAATCCCAATTGCTGGTATGCGGGGCAACACAGATAACACACTTGCGGGGTATATCTGCCAAACCTGTTATCTTCCATCCTGTCAGACGGAGGATAAATTTACAAATACTTCTCATTTAACCTAATGCTGCTATTTCTTTGCCAATAGCATTTACTTGCTTTTCGAAATCGGCATTCAGCTTTTTGTAATAAGCCTTGATTCTGCCTTTTACTTCTTTTCCTTCCGTGGCGTTTACCCTTTTCAGTAGTTCGTCCTGCGCTTCCGCTATGTGAATGATCACTTTACCGGCTGCTTCTATATCTGCATCCACAACATATACTTTGTAAAAAATACAATCCATGCAGAGTAAATCCATCGTTGTATTTATGCTTTTTTTTAGTTTTCTCCTGCTGCTCACAATCGATATGTATATTATAAATTATTATCTTTGCTCCCTTTATTGTGTCATTTGTATTAACACGGCACAAAGTTACTAAAAAGAAACCGACAACTTTTATATATTTAGAATTAATAAGAAACTGTTTAAATTTTATAGCAAATCTTTTTTATAGTTATTTTCAGATGGATTTTGTTCTTTTTCTCCCGTCATTGCGAGGCGTGCAACGATGAAGCAATCCATAAAAGAACATTCCGACTGGATTGCTTCACCTTTCAGATTCGCAATGACGGGATAGAAAGAACATATAAATTGAACAATTAGATCCCATAATAATATTTTTCGCTAAAATTTAAACAGTTTCTGAGTATTTCGATTGGGAAGAGGTCGAGTAGAACTAAAACTATCTTATGGCTAAACAAAAGAAAAAACCTGAGTATATATTTGAAGCAAGCTGGGAAGTCTGTAATAAAGTAGGAGGGATATACACCGTTTTGTCGACAAAGGCAAAAACAATGAGGGATTTGTACAAGGACAACGTCGTTTTTATCGGCCCCGATGTGTGGAAAGATAAAAATAATCCTTGGTTCGAAGAAGATAAAACATTGTTGGCAGACTGGGTCGGGATGGCTTCGGTGTACGACAGGCTTAATGTACGCGCAGGGCGGTGGCTGATACCGGGGAACCCTGTTGTTATTCTCGTCGATTTTGCCCAAACGTTTGCCTGCAAAGATGCCATATATGACTACATGTGGAAAAAGTATGGTGTGGATTCACTGCATGCCTATGGCGATTATGACGAAGCTTGCATGTTTGCCTATACCTCAGGGGCGGTAATAGATAGTTTCTACCGATTCCACAAACTTGAAAACAGAAATGTTATAGCTCACTTCAATGAATGGATGCTGGGGATGGGGGTCTTGTACGTAAAAGACCGCTTGCCGAAGGTGGGTACGCTGTTCACCACACATGCCACATCGATAGGACGATCGATAGCCGGAAACGGAAAGCCTCTGTATAACTATCTGTCAGCATACGATAGCGGCCAGATGGCGCGTGAGCTGAATATGGAAGCCAAGCATTCGATAGAAAAGATTGCAGCCCTGCAAGCGGATTGCTTCACTACTGTCAGTGATATAACTGCACGCGAATGTAAACAACTTCTGCATCGCGAACCTGTAGTTACGCCGAACGGTTTCGAAAAAGATTTTATCCCTTCAGGGGAGGAATATGAGAAAAAGCGTTTTGCCGCACGCCGGAAATTAATAAACGTAGCAGAGAAGCTTTTGGGATACGATATTCAGCCGAACGCTTTACTGGTGGTTACCAGCGGTCGTTACGAATACCGGAATAAGGGTATCGATGTTTTTATAGATGCCATGAGCCGGTTGGAACGCATAAAACAATTGGAAAAAGAAGTTATTGCTTTCGTTACCGTACCGGCATGGATAGA
>JAISES010000159.1 GCA_031263965.1 Prevotella sp.
TATAATTCTGGGATGGGTGAAATCCCCCCGCTGGCGCGGACATTTGTCCGTGTCCTGCCCGAAAGACAATCTTTTTTGCTACGCGACACACAAACTACAAGTCTGCATGTAGCATAAAAAAAATGAACATATAAACACGTCATTAATTTTTATCGATTATTAAAAAGATGAAAGATGTAATTATAACGGACAAACAAGATATAACCCGCATAGGGATGGAAACCCTTATAGAGAAAACGGGTAAAATATCATCAGTAACAAAGGCTGACAACAAGAGCGAACTGATAAAACTCTTGTTGTCATGTCCGGAGGCGATAGTTGTGCTCGATTACACGCTTTCCGACTTTACCAGTATAGACGAATTGCTGAACCTGGGCTACCGGTTTTCCCGGGTAAAATGGCTGTTGTTTTCCGATGAATTGAGTAATGACTTTCTGAGACGGTTGGTTATCAATAGCGATTCTTACAGCGTCGTGTTAAAATCGTGCGACCTGGACGAGATAAATATGGCCTGGATACAAATACTTCGTGGAGAACGGATTATATGTAATCGTGTAACGAATCAATTGTTGCAACCACAGAAACAACAAGCCGACATACCGGAGACCATTTTAACTGCAACAGAAAAAGAAATACTCAAGGAAATTGCTTTGGGCCATACCACAAAAGAGATTGCCGCCAACCGGCATTTAAGCTTCCATACCATTATCACACACCGCAAAAACATTTTCCGCAAACTGGATGTGAACAATGCGCACGAAGCTATCAAATATGCGATGCGGGCAGGGCTGGTCGATCTGGCTGAGTATTATATATGATTCCAATAAATGAAAAATACAGATCACTATATTACAAAAATCAAACTATTCTTCACAAAACTCTTTAACAGATACAAAAAGAGTAAACTAAAATACAGGATAGGTATTCCGGTTTGCCTCACTCTTCTGATCTGGTACATATTCTGTTTGCCGTCGCCTCTTTTCGAAGTTCCGTACAGCACCGTTGTATCCGACCGGCACGATGAATTACTGGGAGCCCGCATAGCCGGCGATCAGCAATGGAGATTTCCTGCGGCCGGTTCCGTTCCCGAAAAATATAAAACCTGCCTTATAGAGTTCGAGGATCAGCATTTCCGCTCACATTGGGGGGTGAACCCTCTTGCCATTGGAAGGGCTGCCAAAGATAACATAAGCAAAGGGCGCATAGTCAGTGGTGCAAGTACAATCACCATGCAGGCTATACGGCTATCGCGCAAGGAGAGCCGCACATTCGGCGAGAAATTCATTGAAATGATACTGGCTACCCGGTTGGAATTCTCTTATTCCAAGGACGAAATATTAGCCCTGTATGCATCCCATGCCCCTATGGGCGGCAATGTAGTAGGGATAGAAGCCGCTTCGTGGCGATACTTCGGGCATCAGGCAGCTACATTATCATGGGCAGAAGCTGCCACCCTTGCCATACTTCCCAATTCTCCTTCTTTGATGCATTTCGGACGAAACAGAGAAAAGCTCTTGAATAAGAGGAATAATTTATTGAAAAAACTATGCGAACGAAATATTCTGGATAAAGTAGATTATGAACTCGCAATCTCCGAACCGCTGCCATTTCAGCCGCATCCGTTACCACAAGTTGCACCGCATCTTGTCACAAAATTATATCAGGAAGAAGGAGGAAAACATATTATAACCACAATAGACAAAATTCAGCAAGAACGTACAGAATCTATCCTTACCCGATGGAATGCCGAATTTGCCCAGAATGGAGTAAAGAATATAGCAGCTATCGTTTTCGATGTGGAGAAGAATGAAGTAATAGCCTATTGCGGTAATGTAGATTTCGAAAACAATATTTCGGGCAACCAAGTCGATATTATTCAGTCGCCGCGCAGCACCGGCAGTATTCTAAAGCCGTTTCTCTACTGTGCCATGTTGCAGGAAGGGCTGTTGCTACCCGGTCAGCTATTACCCGATGTACCGGTCAATCTAAACGGATTTGCACCTAAAAACTTTAGCTTGCAATACGATGGCGCCGTGCATGCATCGGAAGCCCTGGCCCGTTCCCTGAATGTTCCTTTTGTAGTATCATTACGAAAATACAGCGTTCCTAAATTTTATAATCTGCTAAAAAAAACAGGGATGACCACATTGAACCGGTCTGCCGACAATTATGGATTATCTCTTATATTAGGTGGAGCTGAGGGTAAACTATGGGATATAAGCGCTATGTATTTACAGATGGCACAACAATTAAATTCTTACAATGAGGAAGGAAAGTATTATGAACCAAAATCACCGGCTTACATTTTGAATGAAAAAGAAGATAAACGGGGAGAAAGAACCCGTACGCCGATCTTTACAGCCGGAGCTATCTGGCAGACCCTCGAAGCCCTGACTAACCTGAACCGGCCGGAAGAAATAGATTGGCGTTCGATACCGTCGATACAAAAAATAGCATGGAAAACCGGAACCAGTTTTGGTTTTCGGGACGGATGGGCTGTCGGGGTCAATTCAAAATATGTTGTAGGAGTATGGGTAGGCAACTCGGATGGAGAAGGACGTCCCGGACTGACAGGAGCACGCACGGCGGGCATGGTTATGTTCGACATATTCGGTGCTCTGCCTCAAAGCCGTTGGTTTACGCGTCCCGACAACGACCTTGTGAGCGCAGAAATATGCCATGAAAGCGGATGCTTGAAAAGCATCAATTGTCCTGAAACATCGACAGACACCGTATGGATGTGCAAAAAAGGGCTGGAGTCAGCGGTATGCTCTTATCACAAGCTCGTTCATTTGTCCGAAGACAAACAATATCAGGTATATGAAAATTGTGCCGGCAAAAGAGGGATCATCCACACATCGTGGTTTGTATTACCTCCATCCTGGGAGTGGTATTATAAAGAACAACATCCTGATTATCGTTCTCTACCGCCTTATTCACCCGAATGCAGGGAAGATTCGGATATAAAACCGATGGACTTTATCTATCCGTTCCCAAATGCAATTATAAGCCTGCCTAAGCAACTGGACGGCTCTCCCGGACAGATTATTTTCGAGTTGGCCCATCGATCGCCACAAAGCAAAGTATTCTGGCATATAGATGGACTGTACATAGGAGAGACCAAAGACTTTCACAAAAAAGAGTATATCCCTGCCAAAGGAGAGCATTTATTAACAGTAGTAGATGAAACAGGGGCAACATTAAGTATAAAGTTTGTAGTAAAGTGAAAGCCTGCCTAGAGACTGTTTGTATTTTTTAACTAATTGGTAAAACTCTAAAATACAGCAAATTATACCAAATATGTAAAAAATGATATTATTTTTTTCAACTTATAATGCAACGTTTTTGTATTTTTTCAATCTATTAAATGAACACAAACTAGATGATAACAGTCTATACCAGACTTTCCGATCTTAACAAAAACTTTGAAATCACAAACATAGCAAATATTACACTTGCTTCATATATTTTGGAGATACCGAAATTATCAAAAAAACAACGCAGAAAGTATCCTCTCCCGAGGATGCTTTTTTTATATATTGCTACAAAAAAAGCAGCAAAGATTTACTTTACTGCTTTCTATTTTCATTAGAATAAGTCCTTATTCTTCATCTTCTTTAGGTGCATCTTTTGCTTCAACAGTCTGTGTTTCGGCAATAGTTCCTTCTACTACAGGCTGTACTTCGGGCGCCGTTTCCAAAACTTCAGTTTCTTCCGCCACCTCTTTTTTCACCTTTTCCGCTACAGTTTTCTTCGAAGTTTCTTTAGCCGCTACAACAGGAGCCGCAGCTTCATCTTTCTTTTTAGAACGGCGAGTCCTACCTTTAGATGCAGCTTTTTTCTCCTTCAGCATGTTTTCGTTGTAATCCACCAATTCGATAAAACACATTGAGGCATTGTCGCCTAAACGATTGCCGGTTTTAATGATACGGGTATATCCACCCGGACGGTCAGCTATCTTTTGAGATATGTTCTGGAAAAGCTCTGTTACCGCAACTTTGTTTTGCAAATCCTGGAAAACCAAACGTCTTGAGTGGGTTGAATCCTCTTTCGACTTAGTGATAATCGGCTCTACAACTTTCTTCAAAGCTTTTGCTTTGGCAACTGTTGTAAAGATGCGTTTATTAGGGCTAAGTATCAGCGACGCACACATATTTGCCAACATGGCATTTCTGTGTGAGCTGGTACGCCCCAAATGATTAAATTTTTTATTATGTCTCATGTCGCTTATTAATCTTTATCTAATTTATATTTAGAAATATCCATCCCGAAAGATAAACTCAGGCTATCCAGCAGTTCATCAAGTTCAGTAAGAGATTTCTTACCAAAGTTTCTGAATTTAAGCAGATCGTTCTTGTTGAACTGAACCAGCTCGCCAAGTGTTTCCACCTCTGCCGACTTCAGACAGTTGAGAGCACGAACCGAAAGATTCATATCTGATAGCTTAGTCTTAAGTAGTTGGCGCATATGCAGGATTTCTTCATCAAATTCTTCATTACCATCTACTTCGTTTTGTTCAAGAAGAATTTTTTCATCGGAGAACAACATAAAGTGATGGATCAGGATTTTAGCGGCTTCTTTCAAAGCATCTTTAGGATGAATAGATCCGTCGGTCGTTATTTCTATAACCAGTTTCTCATAATCCGTCTTTTGCTCTACGCGATAGTTCTCTATCGAATATTTAACGTTACG
>JAISES010000176.1 GCA_031263965.1 Prevotella sp.
TGGTGTTAATCCTGCAAGAGACTATACTTATCTACAGAAACTGGATTGGTTTCTTCTTTCAAAAAACTGTGTCATGGGAGAATTTTCATCGGCGTTGGCAATGGAATGGCGACAACAACGCAAAGACGAGACGAAGCACGGACACTACCTCCGTATCGGAGTAAGCCGGAGATTTTTTGAATACCTCTTTACTCATGGACATCCGGTCTCTCTCTTCCGGAATGTCAAGCCTCCCACGCCTAATTATGTGCCACACATATATACCGGGGATGAAATAGCCAAATACTTTGCTGTTGTTGATACTTGTAAAATATCTTCCTTGACCAAGCATCAAATCCAGCTTCCGGTATTACTTAGAATAATGTATTGCTGTGGTACGAGAGTTACTGAAACCCTACGAATAAGGAAACAGGACGTAGACATAGACAATGGGATTATTCGTTTAATGGTTACCAAGGGGTCGAAAGAGCGTTATGTGGTTATGTCTCCAAGTTTGCGACAGCTTCTTGAGGAATATGCCAGCAAGACATTCAGTACATTGGAAAATACCGATCCAATCTTCTCAAATCGAAACGGACAACCATTAACAGAACCTACTTTACAGTCTTTTCATCGAAAAATCCTGCGACTAGCAGGGCTTCCAGCTGCATCCTCCACAGGCAATACTAAAAGACTACATGATTGGCGACATACATTCGCTGTTTACGCATTCAAACAGATGGTTGAAAATGGAGAAGACTTGTATGTGTCACTTCCGGTTCTGTCTGCTTATTTAGGACATAAGTCAATAATGGCAACCGAATACTACCTAAGATTGACGGCATCCCTTTATCCCTATGTGCAAGAAAAATTCACCACTATTTTGGAAAATATTATTGAAAAGGAGGAAAAATATGAAAACTGATTTTGGCATAATGCTACAAAAATACTTTCGGGATTATCTGCCGAATGACAGAGGGGCATCTCTGCGTACTATCTCAACATATCGGTATGCGTTTATCCAGTTTATTGAATTTATGGAAACAGCGAGGGACACTAACATCGGAGAAATAACCTTAGCACAGCTAAATCATAGCAATGTGCATGATTTTTTAAGGTGGCTTGAAAATAACAGGCACGTCTCTGTATCAACAACCAACCAACGTCTGGCTGCATTAAAAAGCTTTGCTACTTTTGTAAAATATGAATTTCCGGAGTATCTGACCGCAAGTGAAGAGATTGTTAAAATCAAATCTAAAGTCAATGAACAGACTACTATATCTTACCTTTCACCTGAAGGAATGAGATGTTTATTGGACACCATTGATATTACTATGCAATCCGGTCTTAGAGATTACACCATAATCCTTCTTTTGTTTTTAACAGGAATAAGGGTTAGTGAACTCACCGCAATAAAAGGACGAGATGTTTGTATGCCATCCCCTTGTCATATTGTCATTCATGGGAAAGGAAACAAGAACCGTCATGTTCCTATGGTAAAAGAACTTCACGCACAATTAATGAAATATGCTAAACTTTTCGACTTTACTCTTGTGCGAAATCTTGACAAACCGTTATTCCGAAATCATTCCGGCGATGAGTTTACCCGTCAAGGAATCAATTACACCCTTCTGAAGTATGCCCAACAGGCCAAGAGGAAAAATCCGGAACTGATACCGGAACACCTGAGTCCTCATAAAATCCGTCACTCTACGGCTATGTCTTTGGTTGAGGAAGGTACAGAACTTATCATAATCCGAGACCTCTTAGGACATAGAAGCATTCAGGCTACAGAAATCTACGCAAAACTATCATCTAATAGAAAAAGAGAAGCAATAGAAAAGGCGAGCTCACACATTGTACCAGAGGAAAGGCCTGAATGGGAAGAAAACACATCCCTTAAAGAATGGTTGAAAGGATTTAAAGAATAAAGTTATGTAAACTAAAAAGCATAGAAAGCGGTAAGAATCAGTAGTATTTTTACCCTTTCTTTACATAACTATATTCTTTACATATGTCCTTTTATGTGAAGTTTTACATAATAAGAAAAAATTCCAACAGGCAGTTGTAGAAGCGAGCAGGAAATTACCGCTTATCACAGAGGAACAGATTGGGTGGGGATACCAGAACTGTATCGAGCATATCGGACAGCGAACCGCCAAAGGTAAAATAACCTGTACAGAATGTAACCATGTATTCACAGGCGAGGAAGGAGAACACCAATGTCCTAATTGTAAAGCAAAACTGAAAGTTCAGACCACTAACAAACGGATATTTAAAGGCTGTGAATATTTGTGTTTTATAACCACATGCCAAGGTTATCAGGTCATCCGCTACCTGATGATAAAATGCACGGCAAAAGTAGGTTCTTATCCCGAATACTCCCATGCGGAAGTTATGCAGCGTTGGATTGCACCTGATGGCAGATACTGCACATTTGCTAAACTCCGCCAAACAATGGGTACAATGTACTATGATTCATGGATATTCAGCACCCCTCTGGAACTAAGAAATGAAACAGATGCTTATAACAGGCTGTTCCCGTATTACTACTATCCGAAACAGCAGTTAATACCCGAACTCAAAAGGACAGGCATTAAAAAACGTCATTTCAATCAACGTCCTTTCGATGTGTACAGGGCATTATTAAAAGACAATAGAATGGAAATCCTTTTGAAATCGGGACAAACACACCTGTTTAACGCATTCCTAAGCGATACAAGCCGGAAATCAGATAATTACTGGGCATCCATCCGCATCTGCATCCGTAACGGCTATCAGATAAAAGATGCTACCCTGTGGCTTGATTACATCGACTACCTGCACATGTTCGGTAAAGACCTGCATAACGCCAAGTATGTATGTCCTGCCGACCTGCATAAAGAACATGACAGATATATGGCTAAGAAGGCTAAAGCCGATGCACAACTGGCATTGGAGAAGCAGCTTGAAAAAGAAGCCGAATTTAAGGCGATTAAAGCCAAGTTTTTCGGCGTTATGTTTTCGGATGGGCGTATCAGTGTGCGTGTCCTTGAAAGCGTACAGGAGATAATAACCGAAGGAATAGCCATGAAGCATTGCGTCAGCAGCTATCACTCAAAGGAAGATTCGCTTATCCTTTCCGCCTGTATTGACGGCAAACGGATTGAAACCATTGAAATATCCCTGTCCCAATTAAAAGTCGTCCAGTGCAGGGGAAAATGCAATAAATACACCAAATACCATAAGCGGATAATCAGGCTTGTAGAAAATAACATTTCCCTTATCGGGGAAAGACTGGCGGCATAATGGCTTATAAAAGAATAACCTAACTGTATAAAGAATAACCATA
>JAISES010000207.1 GCA_031263965.1 Prevotella sp.
GAGGGCGTAAAAGGAAGCGGGGCGAAGCCCGTGTGCTTCCTTTAGCCATCGAGGCGATGATGGGTCGGCGAGGGCAACAGCCTTGACTTTTTGTAACTTTTTGGTCAAGCAAAAAGTTACAAAAAAGGAATCGCAGATTCCGCACAGAAGAAAGTACAAGGATATGAAATGATAATATTTTTCGGTATTGCGTAACATGAGTTATAGAATAAAAGATGTACTTTTGGGGCGTGTAAATGTAGATGTTAAAAAAACGGGTTAAATATTAATTGATAAAGACATGAGTAAATTGAAGCAATTGCTGGCTATTATTCCTGAACCGTTAAGAGACTGTTATTTTAATTACAAATATAATAAGCAGTTAAAGAATTGGGAAAAAAATGGCCGTCCCCTTCCAACTCCGCATATTGTGAAACAATTAGCGATAAAATCATATCAAAAAAAGTATAATGTTGATACATTGATCGAAACAGGCACTTATTTAGGTGATATGGTTTATGCCCAGAGAAAACTATTTAAAAAGATTTATACAATTGAATTAAGTAAAGAACTGTTTAAGCGATGCCGGAAAAGGCTGAATAAATATAAGCATATAGAAGTAATTCAGGGAGATAGCGGCGTTATTTTGGAATCACTGGTTCGGGAATTGAATCAAAAGGCATTGTTCTGGCTGGATGGCCATTATTCTGGCGGCGTCACAGCCAAAGGAGATAAGGAAAGTCCTGTAATACAGGAATTAAAAACAATTTTGCAATCAAATATTGAGCATATAATTTTAATAGATGATGCCCGGAACTTTGATGGAACAAATGATTATCCGACAGTCGAGCAATTAAAGGCTCTGATTTTAGAAGGAGGGTATCCAGATTCTACAATTAAAGTTGAAGATGATATTATAAGAGTGGAACTTAAATCATAATTTTTTAAGGCGGTAGTACAGGCCGGACCGCATCAAGAATAAAATTTCCCGTCAAAAACGGTTAGGGATTGACCCTCTAATCGTTTTTGTTTTTTTATATAAACAGGTGATTTCATACAATTGTCCTATATTGCGGTTTTGATTTAAGTCCTAAAATATCTACCTTTGATGAATCAGTTTTTTAAATTAACCGGATGAAAATGATAGACGCAGGAAAAATATCGGTGTGCCTTTTGCTTTCGCTTATGACTATAAACATGAATGCGCAGAAAGTGGTGAAGCTATGGGAAGGAAATCCTCCTACAAATAATCAGATAAGCGAACCGGAGAGATACGAAAGAGAAGGCGGGTGGGTGACAAATGTTTCGCAAGCCGAAATGACTTTTTATCTGCCGGATAAAGCGAAGAATACAGGCATGGCTGTAGTAATATGTCCCGGAGGAGGATATGCCGGATTGGCTGTCGGGCACGAGGGAGTAGATTTTGCCAGGTGGCTCAACGAACAAGGCATTGCCGGCGTTGTTCTCAAATACCGTATGCCTAACAAGCATAAAGAAGTTCCGTTGGACGATGCGAAGCAGGCTATGCGCTATGTACGCGAGCATGCTAAGGAATTAGGCATAAAGGAGAATAAGATAGGAATCGCCGGATTTTCGGCAGGCGGGCATTTGGCCGCAACGGCTTCTACCCATTATGCAACAACGGGAACAAGTACCCGTCCCGATTTCTCGATCCTCTTCTATCCTGTTGTAACTATGGGAGTGGCGACACATGGCGGATCGAAGAGCAACTTGTTGGGAGACAAACCTTCAGTTATAGATATACATACCTTCTCTAACGAAAAACAGGTAAATGTGAACACTCCTCCAACCATTTTATTCCTGAGCGATGATGATGATACCGTACCTCCTGCTAATAGTATTGAATATTACAGAGCATTAAAGAAAAACAAGATTCCTGCCGCGATGTATGTATTTCCCGAAGGAGGGCATGGCTGGGGCATGCAGGACAACTTCAAATACCATGCACGGATGCTTGCATTGTTACAAATGTGGCTGGAAGAAGTGGGCAGTAACCGGTAACTACCCGCAGGGCGAAGTAACCCGTAACTATTAATAACAATATGCAGAAGATAAAAGTAGCAAACCCTGTTGTTGAAATGGATGGGGACGAAATGACCCGCATCATCTGGCAGTATATAAAGGATAAACTTATTCTTCCTTATGTAGATGTAGATCTGAAATACTATGACTTAAGTATTGGGAACAGGGATGCTACCGATGATCAGGTGACTATCGATAGCGCTGAGGCCGCAAAAAAATATAAAGTGGCCGTTAAGTGTGCTACCATTACGCCGGACGAAGCCCGTGTTGAAGAATTCGGATTGAAGAAAATGTGGAAATCCCCGAATGGTACTATTCGCAATATTATCGGAGGAACTGTTTTCCGCGAGCCGATCATTATCAGTAATATTCCCCGCTTAGTCAATACCTGGACTCAGCCGGTTATCATCGGCCGCCATGCCAATGCAGACCAATATAAGGCTACAGATTTTGTAACAAAAGGAAAAGGAACGCTAACCATT
>JAISES010000235.1 GCA_031263965.1 Prevotella sp.
TTTTCTACGCAGGGAAAATAATAAATTCTACTGGTAGGCGAAAGTTCATTTTGAACTTTCGCCTGCTGGAGGTTTTTATGAGAAAAGAACTGAAACAGGATATAATAATGGCTGTAGTAATGCTCTGCATATCATTTGTTTTACTGATTATGAGCGCCTATATAAAAGGTACATTCCGGACAGAAGAAGTAGGGCCGCAGTTTACACCTCGCCTTGTAGCAGGCGGTTTGTTTTTGTTGTCGGCTTTACAGTTAATTTTTTCTCTTCTGAAATATAAAAAGGAAAAGGCTTCTGGTCTAAAATCTTCCGGACAGGTAAACGATGGTGTGCTGACTGGCAATCTGTGGTTTTTACTGTGCAATAAATACGGACATATTGTCGCATGGGTGGTAATATTTGTTTGTGCTTTAGCGATGTCACAGATTGGATTTATTCTTTCTGCAATTATTGTAATGTTTGTCATTACTTATTTGATGTGTCCGAGAAATGAGCGGAATATACCCGTGTTTATAATTTTATCTGTGGGTGTACCTGTTGCTGCATATTTTGTTTTTGTTAAATTTTTCTTTTTAATGCTTCCTGTAGGAAATCTCTGGAAGACGCTTGGATTTTTTTAAAAGGGAAGTAAATATGGATTTGATACTAAATGGCATCCAGACGGTTCTTGAACCGTCAATCTTGCTGGTTACTGCGCTGGGAGGTCTGCTGGGTATTATATTCGGGGCCCTTCCTGGGCTTAATGCCGCCACGGCAATTGTTCTTGTTATGCCAATTATTTTTAATATGGATATGATGCATGGTATAGCGCTTATCCTGGGAATATATAATGGAGGAGCATCAGGGGGTCTGATTTCTGCTATTCTTATCAATATTCCTGGAACTGCGGCTGCTATGGCGACAACATTTGATGGATATCCAATGGCAAAGAAGGGGGAAGCGGGTAAAGCCCTTGGGGCGGGAATTGTCTATTCGTTTCTTGGTGGAATGTTCAGTATGATTGTGCTGTTGCTGGTTGCGCCTCAACTGGCAAAGATTACAATGCAATTTTCACCTGTTGAATATTTCTCCGCCACAGTTTTTTCTCTCACCATGATTGCTGGCTTGTCCGGCGCGACTATGATTAAGGGGCTTATTACTGGTTTGGTTGGTATTATGCTTTCTTTGGTAGGAACATCACCTATTGATTATGCGCAGCGATTTACTTTCGGTGATTATAGACTTGTCAGTGGATTTACCATGACAGCAGTTCTTATCGGGGTATTTGCTATGCCGGAGATTTTTGATGCAATTCTTGAAAAGAATTCCACAAAAAAGATTGAGATAATCTCTTACAAAATTAAGGGATTTGGATTTAGTTTGAAAGAATTTGTTTCCCAGACAGGCAATCTTTTTATTTCATCAGTTATTGGTACGGTTATTGGGATTCTGCCGGGGATTGGCGGCAGTACCGCAAGTCCTCTGGCTTATATGGTAACGAAATATACTTCAAAATATCCCGAAAAATTTGGTACCGGGATTATAGATGGAGTTGTTGCCTCTGAAACTGCGAATAATGCTGTTATTGGTGGAGCTATGATACCGCTGTTGACTTTGGGCATTCCCGGTGATGTTGTTACTGCTCTCATGATAGGGATTCTTATGCTTTATGGATTAAATCCAGGACCCATGCTGTTTGTATCGAATCCGGATTTGCTATACATGATATTTATCGCTCTTATGGTTGGTAACCTTTTTGTCATTATTATGGAATACGGAGGGATGAGGCTGTTTGTAAATATAATGCGGCTTAAAAAGCATTATCTGCTTCCCATTATTGCTGTATTTTGTCTTGTTGGTGCTTTTAGTGCGAATAACCGTACATTTGATGTTGTGTGTTTATCATTTTTTGGTTTACTGGGTTATCTGATTAAAGTATTGGGGTTGCCCGTGCCTCCTCTTATTATAGGCTTTGTTTTAGGGCCTATGTTTGAAACTAATCTCCGGCGTGGTCTTATGTTTATGGAATACAACTTTTGGTCATTTTTTACCCGTCCAATTGCCTGTGGCTTTTTTGTTGCGAGTCTTCTTACGGTGGCGGCGTTTATATTCATCTATATCAGGGAAAATAAAAGATTACGTACAGCAAAAAAAGTTGATGTATAGATTCCTGAGAATGACTACAGGGGAATATATCTTTTGGGGTATGATTAGACGTAAAAAGAGTTGTGGTATAGTTTAAAAAAGAGTGTAAAGAATACAACGACTGTGAGGTGATTAACAGAAAAAGACAGAAGTAAAATCTGTAAACATACCTGTTTATGTTTACAGATTCTTTGCTAATCTTTTTAGGAAATCAAAATTTTACTCTATCAACTTTAATTTCTTTCAGACGCAGGCTGTAACGCTTTAGTTCATTGAGTTTTCGTGTGTTCAACATTGGCAGTTTAAGGTTGTCAATATTCTTTACCGCACACCCGATTTGGAGGACATTAATTATAGTAAGTTGGGCTATTACAATAGGACTTTGGTCAATTGTATTTTCGTAATCGGCTGAAGAATAAAGAACGATATCCGAATATTTCGTTACTAAAGAATCGTTTGTTCCCGTAATACAGATTGTCGGAATTTTGCGATTTCTTGCGATTTTCAAGGCATCTACTACACTTTTTATATAGCCGCAGTTTGTAATCCCAATAATAACATCGGCGGGTTCCAGTGTATGAACAAATCGTATTTGCATCATTTCGTCTGCAATATAAAGGCTTTTCATGCCTATATTCTGAAAAATACTTGCCGCAACTTGCGCGATACCACCTGCCGATCCTGCGCCACAGAAAAAGATGGTTTTCGATTTTGAAATAGTATCAATTGCCTTTGACAGATTTTTTTTATCGATTGTGTCGGCAACGAAAAGCGTAGTTTTACTTAAAAGGTGCGCAATTTTTTGTATAATAGTATGCATATTGTCAGTAGAATTTATTTGTGTACTGCTTCCGATGGGGGAAAGAATACCCCGCTGCATATAGTATCGGAATTCACCGAATCCGGAAAACCCCAATGTTCTGCAAAAGCGAACTATTGTAGCAGCGCTTACGTTTAGTTCTGTTGAACAATCACTGATATTATATTTTAAGTTGTTTTCGTGCCCATTGAGCATAAGAAAATCAGCAATTCGTTTTTCAGAAGCGCTTAAAATATTATACTTTCTCTGAATTCTGTCAAAGTATTCTTCACTATGATTTTCGTCTTTCGATTGAGTATCCATTTTTTTCATAGAATTGATTCCCCATATAATTCATATCAGGTCGTATATATTAGCATCAAGGGAAGTTGTGTTTCAAGGGGTACTGTAGACATTTTCCCTTAATCCTGCTATACTGGTATAATTATGAAAGGAGGTGTCGATGATTTACTATCAGACAAAAAATTTTGCGGCCTATAAGGGGATCGC
>JAISES010000236.1 GCA_031263965.1 Prevotella sp.
AGCGTATTTTTCCCTTTTTACTTTTGGTTTAGCCCGCTAAACCTGCAAGCAAAAAGAAAAAAAATCCATCTGAAAATACCTATAAAAAAAATCTGCTATAAAATTCAAACAGTTTCTTAAATTTTATCAATTTGCAAAGCAGATTACAAAGATTTAAGTAATTTCGCAAACAATAACTACAGATTGAACAATGAAAGTAAAAATCATAAATAAATCTCATCATCCACTTCCCAAGTATGCAACACCATTTTCGGCGGGGGTAGACCTTCGGGCAAACATCGACAAGCCGGTAACGCTTGCACCTTTGGAGCGTACATTAGTGCCTACAGGGTTGTATCTTGAACTTCCCCAGGGATACGAGGCTCAGATACGTCCGAGAAGCGGCCTTGCCCTGAAGCATGGCTTGACGGTGCTAAATTCACCCGGGACAATAGACGCCGATTACAGAGGTGAAATACGGGTGATCCTGGTCAACTTATCAAATGAAAACTTTGTCATAAATGATGGCGAGCGTATTTGCCAGATGGTTATAGCAGAACATGCCCAAGTGAAATGGGAAGAAGTAGATTCTATCAATGACACAGAACGTGGAGCCGGAGGGTTTGGGCACACCGGAAAGCAGTAATTACAACAGGTATATGCACAAAAAGATATATATTCTTTGTCTTGTTTCCCTGATCCTTATTTCAGGGAGTTCCCGCATCTATGCACAAAAAAGTAAACAGGCGGAGAGCAATAAGGAACTTAATTTTCCTGTGAAAAGGCTTCCGGTAGAAGAGAGACGGAAGTTCGACTATTATTTTTACGAAGCGATGAAGGCTAAGTCGGTGAATAAATACGATGCAGCTTTCGATTTATTGAAATATTGCCAGGCTATCGACTCAACCAACGCGAATGTTTATTTCGAATTAGGTAATTACTACAGCCTGTTGGATAATAAAAATAAAGCATTGGATTTCTTCCGGAAAGCTACGGCATACGACAGCGACAATTTTTATTATAATATGGCTTATGCCAGTCTCTGTCTCGAGTTTAAGCAATACGGCGATGCCATAGAAGAGTTTGAAAAACTCACGCGGAAAAATCCTGAAAACACAGAGCTTTATCTTTATCTGGCTGAGGCTTACAGGCAGAATGGCGATCTTGCCGGCGCCGTTTCTATTCTCGATAGGCTGGAACAAATAACAGGACTTAACGAAAAAGTAAGCCTTCAAAAGTTTCAGCTTTATACAATGATGAAACAGGAGAAAAAAGCATATGGCGAGATACAGAAGTTTATAGATAAATATCCGGCAGAAATCAAATATCATGTGTTATTAGGCGATTTATATCTGCAAGCGGGGGAAAAAGACGAAGCTTTCTCTGTATATAGTAAAGCAAAAGCTATTGATCCGGAAGATCCGTATCTCATTTCTTCTATGGCCGAATATTATGAGCAAACAAATAACAAAGAGGCCGCGGAATCTGAACTAAATGCAGCGCTTGTAAGTCCCAAAATGGATATAGATACTAAACTTGCTATTCTGGCTCAATATGTAGGCACATTGCAGACAAATAACCATGGGACTCAAACGGCCAATGCTTTGTTTGATACCCTGATGGTACAGCATCCCCAGGAACCCAAGCTTAATCTGATGTATGGTAATTTGCTGATGATGCAAAAGAAGCAGAATGAGGCCCGCTTCCAATTTCAGGTATATGCAGATGCAAATCCTACCAATCCTTTTGGCTGGGAACAAATGCTGAGTACAACATTTCCCGATAGTGTCAGTCTCTCGATCAAAATATGCAAGGATGCCATTTCTTATATTCCCGACCAGCCTCAGTTCTATTTCTATCTTGGCATATCCGAATATTTAAATAAAGATTATGCAAACGCTTTGGATGCCTTACAAAAAGGGGTAGTTTATGTAGACGAAAAGAATATAAGCTTACTATCCGATTTCTATGGGCAGATCGGCGATTTGTATTATCACACGGATAAGAAGGATAGCGCCTATGTTGCATACGATAAAGCTTTGGCATATAAGCCAAACAATCTTGGCGTGCTGAATAATTACAGCTACTACCTGTCATTGGATCGGAAAAATCTGGACAAGGCCGAAAAAATGAGCAGCATGACTGTAAAAGCAGAACCTTCCAATCCTACCTATCTGGATACCTATGGCTGGGTTTTATTTGAACAGGGAGCATATACGATGGCTAAAATCTACATCGAAAATGCTGTAAAATACAATGAAGATAAAAAAGAAGAGTCAAGCGCCGAAGTGCTCGAACATTACGGGGATGTTTTGTATAAGACTAATGAACCTGAAAAGGCGTTAGAGTATTGGATCAAAGCAAAAGAAAAAGGAGATAGCGAATCGGAAACGCTTGATAAAAAAATTGAAACAAAAACCTATATTGCCAAATAATGAAACAATGTAAAAATACAGCTACAATTCTGTTTGTTATATGCTCTTTGCTTTTTATAAGCGGATGTAAATCGAAAAAAACTTTATCTACGGGTGGATCGTTGGCTAAAAAAACGCATAAAGAAATTGTGGACGATGCTTTGACATCGGAAATTAACTTCAAGACAATAACTTCAAAAGGGAATATTGAGCTTAAATCGGGAAGTTCGTCCAACAAGGTTCCGGCTGTATTTAAGATAATAAAGGATAGTGTGCTGCAAGTTTCCCTTCGTATACCTATTATTGGAGGAGAGGCTCTCAGGATGGATATGACTCCCGAAAGTATTGTTATTATCAACCGGCTGAAGAAACAGTATTTTTCTGAGAGTTTTAAAGGCTCGGAGTTTTTGAAACAGCTCGATTTCAACTTTTACAATTTACAAGCTCTGTTTACGAATAAACTTTTCATCCCCGGAAAACAAGAGGTTGAGTATAACGACTATAATAATTTTGTTGTAAATCCGGCGAACGAGCTATATATGCTGCAAACAAAGGGAAAAGGCAACCTGTCGTATAACTTTGCAGTAGATGCTTCCGATCATATTGTTTCTACATTGATTTATAATGAGAAACAAAATCTTTCGTTGCAATGGTCGTATACGGATTTTATTAAGGACAACGACCTTACTTATCCGACAAGCATGCAGGCGAAAGTAGAAGTGGTAAAAAAGCGTGCCGATATAAATATATCGTATAATAAACTGGAGATAGATAAAGACTTTAGTGTAGATACATCTATTCCTTCGAAATATACAAAAGTAAGTTTTAAAGATTTATTGGGTTCGTATCTGAATTTGAAATGAGAATACCGGTTTTCCTGTTAGCGCTGATTGTCAGTATCTCATCTTTTGCTCAAACTGCGAGGATAAAGCAGCTTGAAGAGCAAAGGAAACAAGCTTTGCGTGAGGTATCGAATACAGACCAATTGCTGCGGGATACGAAGAAAACTACTTCTAATTTACTGGATCGTGTTAAGTTGATCTCTAATCAAATTTTTTCACGTCAAAAAGTACTCACTCTTCTGGAACAGGAAATAAGTAATATTAATGCAGAACAAAGGCAGATAGAAAACGATATTGCAAGACTCGAAAACGACCTGAAAGAGAAGCAGAAGAACTATGCGAAGGCGGTTGATGCCATGCAGCGTAACAGGAGGAGTGAGAATAAATTATTGTTTGTGCTGTCGGGAAAATCTCTTACAGAATCGTATCGGAGAATGCGTTATCTGAGTGAATATTCGGACTGGAGAGCCAAACAAGCTGATGAAATAAAAGAGCAGAGCGAAAAACTCAAAGAACGGAAATCGGCTCTTGCTAAGGTGAAAATGGAAAAGACAGCATTATTGGGCCTGCGTACAACCGAACAAACAAATCTGAAACAAGAGGAGGATAATTATAAACTGGAAGTAAATGAAGCCCAGCAAAAACAGAAGGATCTTCAGAAGATTCTGTCACAAAAACAACAACAAGCTGAAGCTTTAGACAGGCAGATAGCTAAGTTGATAGCCGAGGAAGTCGCCCGTCAGGAAAGAGAGGCGAAGCGTCGCGAAGAAGAACGGCTTCGGGCTGAAGCTGCAAAAAAAGCGGCTGCTACTTCTTCTACAGGGGCAAGGACAACTACTACACCAAGATCTACTACATCAAAACCGACAGTTGCAAAAGCTCCTGTTACCCCTGAAAATGTAACTCTTTCTAATAATTTTGCTTCAAATAAGGGACGGCTCCCATATCCTATTTCCGGAAATTATACTATCACTACCCGATTCGGCTCGCGTCAGCACACCCGGTTTGTAACAACATCGAGTAGCGGGATAGACATCCGTTCTCAGGCCGGAGCCGAAGCTAAAGCGGTATTCGACGGCGAAGTAACCTATGTAGCAGCTATTCCGGGTTATAATACATGTATCATTGTCCGTCACGGCAATTACTATACCTTCTACGGAAATATACATAGTATCTATGTGAAGCAAGGGGATAAGGTTAAAACCGGACAAACGTTGGGAAAAGTGTATACAGATCCGGATACAGGTTATTCCGAGATACATTTCCAACTTTGGCAAGGTACGGCAAAGATGAATCCCGAACCATGGTTAAGATAGCACCGGATGAAAAGGGAACAACTCATAGAATTGCCCAGGGTGACAGACCGTCGAGGAAATCTTTCGTTTATCGAAGCGGAAAAACATATTCCATTCCCGATCGCCCGTGCATACTGGATATATGATATTCCCGGCGGACAGAAACGGGGTAGCCATGCCCTTAAATCGCAACATGAGGTAATCATAGCCTTGTCCGGAAGCTTCGACGTGTTGCTGGACGACGGCAACGAAAAACGGGTGCATACGCTCAATCGCTCTTACATGGCTCTGTATGTCCCTAATATGCTATGGAGGAGTTTAGGTAATTTTTCTACAAATGCGCTATGCCTGGTGCTAACTTCCGGATCATATAATGAAGAGGACTATATAAGAAATTATAAGGATTTCAGAAACATACTCAATACGGAAAGTTCCGGTAACTTAAAGATTTTGTCTTCGGGAGGGAGAATGGATATTAAACCACAGTTCAATACTGTGCTGGACTGTTCTCTGATCGGGTTTCCTGTTATAAAAAACAGGGCAGGAAGTATAACCCCTGTACATGGCGGGAAGGCTGTTCCTTTCGATATTAAGCGTGTTTTTTATATCTACGATATTCCTTCAGGTGCGAAACGGGGTATGCATGCCCATAAGCACTGTCATGAGATTTTAATAGCGGCTAGCGGCAGCTTTGAAGTAGAATTGAATGACGGAATAAATAAAAAGACAATCCTGTTGAACCATCCGGCATATGGGCTGCACATTCCTCCCGGAGTGTGGGCTGCCGAAAAAGAATATTCATCAGGGGTTGTTTGCCTGGCATTAGCATCCGATGTGTACGATCCGGATGATTATATCAACACTTATGCCGACTTTAAAAAGTATCGACAAAATGGAGATAAAAATATATAAACCGGAATATAAGAAGGCCTGGGATGCTTTTGTAGATTGTTCCAAGAATGGGACTTTTCTGCATTGCCGGGACTTTATCGAGTATCATGGCGATAGGTTTGAAGACTATTCCCTGATGTTCTATATAGGCGGCGAGCTGCTGGCATTGATGCCCGGTCATATTACAGGCAAGGTGTACTATTCTCATCAGGGACTGACATATGGCGGCTTGATTATGTCGCCGGAAACAACGACTTCAGATGTGCTGACTATTTTTGAATATCTGACCGTTACTCTGCGTCATCAGGGGATAAAGCAGATTGTATATAAGGCAATCCCGCATATGTATCACAGGCTTCCCTCGGAAGAAGACTTATATGCGTTATTTCGCTACAACGCGGTCTTGTCGGTTCGAAATATATCTTCAACTATTTTATTGCCAAATGAGATTAAATATTCTGCTTCCCGGAAGAATGGGCTGAAGAAAGCCGAAAAGAACAGACTGACAGTTCTGGAGTCCGGCAATTTTTCTTCTTTCTGGAAAATATTAGAAGATAACCTGAGTAGTAAATACGATAAAACACCGGTGCATTCGTTAGCTGAAATCACTTATATCAAAGAAAAATTTCAGGACAATATCCATCTCTATACAGTTGCTGATCCGGATAATAAAATATCAGGAGGATGCCTTATCTTTGAAATGGAAAATATAGTACATGCCCAATATACAGCAGCGACCGGCGAGGGTAAGGGTATGGGGGTTATAGATTTGCTTATAGATCACATTATTAGGACATATTCCCATAAAACTTATTTTGATTACGGAATATCTACCGAAAACAATGGACTTTATCTCAATGAAAATCTCATCTATCAAAAAGAGGGCTTTGGGGCAAGAGGAACCGTATACGATATTTACACAATAAATTTGTAATTCCAGATCGGCGGACTGTCAAATCCGGATTTTTAGTAATAATAAATAAATGACGTGTTTATATGTTCGTTTTCTTTCGTCGTTGCGAACCGCTTGCGGTGAAGCAATCCAGTTGCCATGTTCTTTTATGGATTGCTTCGGGTAAACCCTCGCAATGACGGGAGAATAATATATTGAAGATGACGTTTATAATGTTCTACACTAGTGTCCACTAAAATAATTTAAGTTTTAATTGTGTGTCATTTTGATAGTTTCTTTCTTCTTTTTGTTTTTTGAACAGGTCAGTTAATGCCGTCTTATCAAAAAGTGAAACAGTCAATATTCTCAACACGTCATAAGTCTCCATTTCCAATTGTAAATCATGCTCAATAATAGCTACTAAACAATAAGCGATAGAGTCTATTTTGAAAGGTTATTTATATGTCAGACAAAAAAATATAGCGATTGTTAATGGATTTTAGTGGACACTAGTGAAATAAACCCATAATGAACGATATTTCAGACAAGAAATGGAGTGCGATGAGTGATGATGCTATAAGCTGGCAGATAGGAAAATTTGTCAGACATCATCGTATAGAACAAAATAAGACACAGGATGCATTAGCCAGAGAGGCAGGAATCAGCCGTTCTACACTTATTCAGGTATTACGTGTATTAGACTTATTACATGTTATTAATGCATTTACCATTGTAAAACAGCAAAAAAGCCCGTACAACTAGCCCGTGCTGAAAAGAAAAAAAAGGAGATTGGAAAGACGCTAATACCAATGAATCCTTCTTAGCAACTGTTTGAATTTATTAAAAAAAAACGAAACATCAGGATTCCTCTTTTCTATCCAAAAGATTTTTTTACCCAACGGGGTACAATCAAAGCCCCTACAAACAGATAGTTATAGTATGTAAGCAGCCTCCACAGCAAAATTATCAAAGGAATGATGCCTGCGAGTGGAATAAACTCGCTCAGGTATTGTTTGAAAATAAATTCACTGAAACCGCTTCCTCCCGGGGTAGGGCTGACAACCATTACCACCCACATAATAAACTGGCGGGCAAAGATAAGTAAGTTGTCATGTACGGCAAAGAAGGCCATAAATATCGCATTCACCACCAAATAGCGGGAACACCACGAAAGAATAGTCGCTGTAATCAACGGGAACCAATAGGAACGGGGTTTCCCGCGTATTTCCCGCGCACTGACAATCAGATCGTCTCCGGCCTTTGCCGCGCTCTTGTGCCAACGACAAAGAAACGGCAGCCTGAATAGTTTAATAATCAGCCAACGGATAGCTTGCGGTTTGAAGAAAAGACCGGTGATCAATGCCGTGCACAATAGCATTTTGATGATATATGCTACAATGAACAATATCAGGACTCCCGACTCGAAGGCAGTATTTTCTGAGAATAAGGTATGAAAAGGGATAAATAACAGCAAAACAGGAAATGTTACGACAAAGAACATTTCGTCCAGCAACAGTGTAACAAATACCATCGCCGTACTTCGTCCTACCGGAATATTTTCCCTGGCCAGAAAAATAACCGCCATACTCGATCCACCAACAGAAGAAGGTGTTATGGCAGTTCCGAATTCGGCGAGCAAAGTCACCTTGACGCACTGTTTCCACGATAATTGCTTTTCTGTGAGATACCGGTAGCGGATAGTAAATCCGGCATCGCGCCCCAGCATAAAGCAAAAAGCAATAAATATCCAGAAAACGGTATGCCCCGTAATCGAGATTTGCTTCAGGTCGGCAAAGTTAAATTCCCTTGTCATCATATAGATAATAACCCCCATCCCGATAAAGGTTGGCAAGAGTATCTTCCATATGCTGAAACTTTTGGGTTTTTCCATCCGGGGTCTGTATGGTTTTATCCTACACTACCTTCCAAGCTGATCTGCAATAGTTTCTGAGCTTCAACGGCAAATTCCATCGGTAGATTCTGCATCACTTCTTTGGCATATCCGTTTACGATCAGCCCGACAGCCTCTTCCGTACCTATCCCGCGCTGGTTACAATAAAGGATCTGATCTTCGCTAATTTTCGATGTAGTCGCTTCGTGTTCTATGATTGCAGTAGGATTGGCAATATCCGAATAAGGGAATGTATGAGCCCCGCACTTATCGCCCAGCAATAGACTATCGCATTGTGAATGGTTACGCGCCCCTTCTGCTTTCGGCGAAACTTTAACCAATCCACGATACGCATTCTGGCTTTGTCCGGCCGAAATACCTTTCGATACAATACGGCTTTTTGTATTCTTGCCGATATGTATCATCTTGGTTCCCGTATCGGCCTGCTGAAAGTTGTTTGTAACCGCTACAGAGTAGAACTCACCGGTTGAGTTGTCTCCTGACAATATACATGAAGGATATTTCCATGTAATCGCCGATCCGGTTTCCACCTGAGTCCATGATATTTTTGAACCGGCGCCTTTACAGATACCACGTTTCGTTACAAAGTTGTAGACGCCTCCTTTGCCCTGCTTGTCTCCCGGATACCAGTTTTGTACGGTAGAATATTTCACTTCAGCACGGTCGAGAGCTACAATTTCTACAATAGCGGCATGAAGTTGATTCTCGTCACGCATGGGAGCTGTACATCCCTCCAGATAACTCACATACGAATCATCGTCTGCTACAATCAACGTACGCTCAAACTGCCCTGTGTTTGCCGCATTGATACGGAAATAAGTAGACAATTCCATCGGACAGCGCACCCCTTTTGGTATATAAACAAACGAACCGTCGCTGAATACTGCCGAGTTCAATGCAGCAAAGAAATTATCCCTGTAAGGAACTACCGAGCCCAGATATTTTTTCACCAGTCCGAGGTGTTCCTGCACTGCTTCGCTAAACGAACAAAAGATAATACCTTTTTCTGCCAAAACCTCTTTGAATGTTGTTTTTACCGATACGCTATCCACGACTGCGTCTACTGCCATGTTTTGCACACCCGCCAGAATTTCGCGCTCGTGCAACGGCACTCCCAGCTTATCGAATGTTTTAAGTAACTCAGGATCAACATCATTGAGGTTTTTGGGCCCGTCTTTCTTCTTAGGGGCAGCATAATAACTAATACTTTGATAGTCTATTTCGGGAATATCCAGATGCGCCCACTTTGGGGTTTCCATAGTCAGCCAATAGCGAAATGCTTTTAAACGAAATTCGAGAAGCCATTCCGGTTCATTCTTTTTGGCAGAGATCAAACGAACAACATCTTCGTTCAATCCTACAGGAATAACTTCTGTTTCTATATCTGTTACAAATCCGTATTTATATTCGCCGGAGGTAACATCTTCTATAATTTTATCTTGATCTTCTTGCATTACATTACAACTGGTTGTTAGGCTGATAGCCTTTAGCTATCAGCTGTTAGCATTCTTCTTCGATCATAAGCTGCCGGCTGATAGCTAACAACTTATTCTATTTTGCAAAGATATGATATTCTCTGTATTAAATCAGCTTTTATAAATATTTTGCATCACTTAGAAACTGTCTGAATTTTAGCGAAAAATATTATTATAGGATTAAAAAAAGACTTCTTAGCAATATTTTTATGTTCTTTTCAGCGTATTTTATCCTTTTTACTTTTGGTTTAGCCCGCTAAACCTGCAACGTCTTTAAGTTAAGGCATCAATAGCTCTGAAAGAGCGCAATCTATTAGCGTAGGGCAACGCCCTACGACCTTGAATGTGAATGAAACGACGCCCTACCCGGGCAGACTCACTGATTCACTTTCTGATTCTGCCCTTTCAGGGCGTCGTTGATACTTTTACTGATACACAGGGCGTTGCCCTGTGCTGGGAGATATAAGGCTTTCAGCCTTAGCTTAATGATATAGCGCTAAACCTGCAAGCAAAAAGAATAAAATCCATCTGAAAATAGGTAATGAAAACAATTTAATGCAACATTATTTTCGTTTTTGTCATGCTGACGGAAGGAAGCATCTCTTGTATATTTTGTTTTGGAGAAACGAGATCCTTCGTTCCTCAGGATGACAGAGAGTATGTTGTATTAATTTTTATTGAGTACTTAACTATAAAAAGATTTGTTATAAAATTTAAACAGTTTCTCATAGACTTATGAAACGAATAGAAGAAAGCTTTTGTTTAAATCAGGGCAAATTAAAAAATTATTCCTTTTTCCGGATTGCTTCACTACTGTTGGCGCCGCCGATTCTTCGAAACAACGGCGTTTGCCAATTCGTAATGACGTCCTATATTCGCTGCGTCCGTCATTATGAGGGCTTGACCCGAAGCAATCCAGCCTGATATTTTATTTTATTGTGAAAATAAAATTGTAATTTTGTGCCTCTTATATAGCCGATATGAATTACAAAAAAATAAAACTCAAGCCCAAAAAGGAAGAATCGTTGAAACGCTTCCACCCCTGGATATTCTCAGGAGCAGTACAACACAAAGACAACGACCTGAACGAAGGCGAGGTTGTAAATGTATATACTGCCGGCAATGATTTCATTGCCGTGGGTCATTACCAGATAGGCAGCATCGAAGTCCGCGTACTTTCTTTTGAGGAAGAAGAAATAAACCTTGATTTCTGGAAAAGGCGTTTGAGTACGGCTCTGGAATTAAGAAAATCTATCGGTTTACTTTCTTCCGGAAACAATTCGTACAGGCTTGTCCATGGCGAGGGAGATTTTCTGCCGGGATTGATCATCGATGTATATGCCGAAACCGCTGTAATACAGTCGCACTCGGTGGGTATGCACGAATCGCGTACGATAATCTGCGAAGCATTGAAGGCAGTCATGGGTGGCACTCTGAAAAACATCTATTATAAATCGGAAACCACTTTACCGTATAAGGCCGGTCTTGGCGCAGAAAACGAATACCTCTATGGCGGAAAAGACGTTTCAGAGATTGCTTTGGAAAACGGGCTGAAATTTTATCCGGACTGGGTGAAGGGGCAGAAGACAGGCTTTTTTGTCGATCAACGGGACAACAGGGCGTTACTCGAAAAATATGCCGAAAACCGTAAGGTGTTGAATATGTTCTGTTATACAGGCGGATTCTCGTTTTACGCTATGCGTGGAGGCGCTAAACTGGTTCATTCGGTAGACAGTTCTTCCAAAGCTGTTATGCTGACCAATAAAAATGTAGAGATAAACTTTCCCCATGACGACCGCCATGAGGCATTTGCAGAAGATGCCTTCAAATTCCTGGGAAACATCAAATCCAACGACTACGACCTGATTATCCTTGATCCTCCTGCTTTTGCCAAACACAGGGGAGCTATCAAAAACGCTTTGCAGGGATACAAACGATTGAATGCAGCGGCATTCGACAAAATAGCTTCGGGCGGGATCGTTTTCACATTCTCTTGTTCACAGGCAATATCAAAGGAAATGTTCCGCCTGGCAGTATTCAGCGCTGCGGCCATTTCGGGCAGGAAAGTACGCATATTAGATCAGTTGAATCAACCCGCCGACCATCCCGTCAATATTTATCATCCGGAAGGAGAATATCTGAAAGGATTGGTTTTATACGTGGAGTAATTATTTAATTTAGCAACACTCCTACAGTAATCCATATATATTGCATAATTTTTAGCCAACAACTTGAATTGGCTACTCGAACCGGATAGATTTTGCAGGAGAAATTTTAGCGATCAGATAGGAAGGGCCGATCATAGCCACAACAGACAATACTAGCGTACCTGTATTTCTCAGCAGGATATAAAG
>JAISES010000239.1 GCA_031263965.1 Prevotella sp.
ACTTCTTTGCGTTTTCTGGTTTCGTTGCGTATGGCTCTCCAAATTTGTCCGATTTCTTTTTCACTTATTTTTGTTTGATTCAATAAGATAAAATGCTTATCCAAATCATCTTCATTAAAGAGTATAAAACACTTGGCGCTCAGTTTTTCGTCCCGACCGGCTCGCCCTGCCTCCTGCACATAGTTTTCCAAACTGTCGGAAATATTATAATGAATAACTGTCCCGACATCTTTTTTATCAACCCCCATTCCAAAGGCGGTTGTGGCTACTATAATACTCGCTTCGTCAGCCATAAAGGCTTCTTGATTCCTGATTTTCTCGTCATTATCCATTTGTCCGTGATAACAACGAGCCGAATAACCATGTCCATTCAGTTTGTTTGCCAGCTCTTCCGCTTTTCGGGTTCGGCTTACATACACAATTGTCGGCTTTTCCCGACCGTCTAAAATAGAGCAAAGTCTATCAAACTTTTCTCTTTCCTGCGTAATAATAACATTGTAAGAAAGGTTTGTTCTTGATGTGCGAGCCGTAAATAGGTCTAAATGCAGGTTGAGTTTATCTTTAAAATAGAGCCTAATATCATCAATAACACGCTGTTTTGCCGTTGCCGTAAAACATGATACGGGAATATTTGTTGCTGTGCCTTTTAATGTTTGATAGTTTTTTATAAAATCGCCGATATATTGGTAATCTACTCTAAAATCCTGTCCCCAAACCGAAAAGCAGTGTGCCTCATCAATTACAAATCGTACAATATTTCTTTTAAGAAGCAGTGTCTCCATGCTTTTACTTCTTAAACTTTCAGGTGAAATATATAATATTGCAACATCGCCGTCTTCTACTCGTCTACGTTCTTCTGCGACTTCAATAGTTGTTAATTGTCCGTTTATAGTTGCAGCTTCCGTAATTCCATTTTTGGCAAGGTTATCCACCTGGTCTTTCATAAGCGATTGTAAAGGCGAAATAACGATCGTCAGCCCTTTGACCGCACGATAAGCCATCAATGCCGGTAATTGAAAAGTAATACTTTTTCCTCCGCCTGTTGGGAACACTGCTAAAAGTGATTTATTCTCATTTGCTGTTTTAACGGCATTTTGCTGCAAAGGTTCGCCTCCAAACAAACGGAACGCAGGGTAACCAAAAAAATCTTTAAGTCCCTGGATTTCATCGGAAAATTGAGTGCAATATTCGCATTCAACAACACAACACTTTCCCCGCAAAAAATAAAGTACGTTTTCCGTTTTAGGATATCTGTTCAGTACCCATGGAGGAGTAACAGAATATGAATCGTTTGCTGTAATCAAAGCCAAAGCATAAGCAAGTTCAACAGGATATTTGGATGCTAAGGCTTCAACCGGCGCGTTTGCACACATTTTTCTCCAAAAATAACTCCTTATTTCACTCGATAAATTATACGGTTTTTCGTTATATTCAACATAATCAAAGAAGTGCTTATATTCTTCTTTTTCGGAAAGCAACCCAAAATATATTCGTTTCAGCGAATCATTTAACTTATTGAACGCATCCGCTTCGCTATCAAAAAGTTCTTTACACAGTTTGCTGTCGTTTACCGGGTTATTAACTTCATCCGTATCAAGTTTGTAATCTTTAACAAGTTTATGATAGGGTCTTTGTGGAAACAATAACGGTGAAAAAACAAGAGTATCAATAAATTTCTTAACGCCTTGCTTATGAAAACTTTCTGCTAAATATTTAAGATCATGTTCAAAGATATTATGCCCAATGGCGTATTGAATATTTGATATAAAATATTCAAATTCATTCTTTTTAGACGAATGAAACAGACGATTATCATAACTAATCGCTCCAATATCCAACACCGATTTTCTGTCAATGTCAGTTTCAATATCAAAAAACACGTATGATATATTATGTGTTTCAGGCATAATATTTAATGGTTTAATATGTCAAATGAGCGGGTTTGTTATTCATTCAATTGTTTGTTTTTTTTAACAATTATCAAAATTCTCATTTACGATTTCTGTATTTCTTAGGCATTAGTAGTATCAACCAAAAATTCCTTTGCTTCTTTAGAAACTGTTTGAATTTTATAGCAGATTTTTTTTATAGGTATTTTCAGATGGATTTTGTTCTTTTTGCTTGCAGGTTTAGCGGGCTAAACCAAAAGGAAAAAGGATAAAATACGCTGAAAAGAGCATAAAAAAATTGCTAAGAAGTCTTTTTCTAATCCTATAATAATATTTTTCGATAAAATTCAAACAGTTTCTTAATTTTTTCTTCAAAATACTCCTCTGCCTGCTGTTTTATCTCATCATATCTGAGTTTTCTTCTACGAACCAATTTATATTTTTCATTGTTATAAAGAATAACCCCTTCCTCCTTTAGTTGAACCTACCATCCGAAAGGTCTTTATTCAACTTCTTAATATCATCGTTAATGAATTGAACAGGAGTTTGTTTGTCAGGGTTCTTATAATAGATTTCTTCAATATTATCCAGTTTCTGACCTACCTCTTTATCTTTCGCCTTATCGGTAACAACCAGTATATCATAATCGCTCATATAAGTTGTACGGATACCAAATTCTATCCGGCTGTCGCAATCTACATATTTACCGGTAGCATAACTACCGTAAAGAATAATCATTTGAGTCTGGAGAATTCTATCCGGACTCAGACAGACAAGATACTTTAAGTCTTCCTGTTTTTCTTCGGGCAGGTATTTAATAGATTTCTTCATGTAAATCAGTTATTTTGAGTCTGTAAAGATAATAAAAGGAAGGCACTCTTTAATATTATTTTGTACTTTTGCTCTGTATTAGTTATACTCAAACGAAATTGGATTGCGACTTAGCCAATCTAAAATTGAGAGTCATCAGCGTCTCTAACTCCGGTTTATATTGTTCTATATTTTCAAAGAATTGCAGGATGGCTTGCCTGAACTTTTCTTTAGTCCGATAGAAGCAGGTGTTAATAACTTTCTTTCTCAGAAACTTCCACTTGGGGGAGTGGGGTGGAAGAAAACAGGTTTTATCCTTGTGGTTTGCTCCAATATGTCTGAGAAGACTTCCATAAAATCTTCCTGAGCCTGGACGTCCACTTCACAGGGTACCTGTTTGGTCTGCTTGTAAGTAAAACCGATACGGTTTAACAAATCGACTGTTCCCTGCGGCGTACGGTATTTCTTTTTACCGTTGTTCTCTTCCATTTTTGCCTTGCGTCTTTCACCCTGTACTATCGGGACTACCGTTGCATGGATAAGGCTTTCAGCCTTATATCCCTTAGCACAGGGCAACGACCTGTGTATCAGCGACAGTATCAACGGCACCCTACAAAAAAATCATAGGGCGTTGCCCTACGCTAATAGATTGCGCTCTTTCAGAGCTATTTACTTAACTTAATGACGTCTGAGTTGAGGTAACTGGATTACTTCGGGTAAACCCTCGCAACGACGGGAGAAAACGAAAAAATCCATCTGAAAATAACTATAAAAAAGATTTGCTACAAAATTTAAACAGTTTCTAACATTTTCAGCTATCCTCAACATCAATTATTTTGCTATTTTTGTGACAATTCGTTTATATTTTAACAACTAAATAATCTAATGACTAAATTTTCCGGAGCTTTTTGGGTCGCCAATTTTGTAGAACTATTGGAGCGACTGGCTTATTATGCCGTTTTTATTTCACTAACCCTTTACCTCTCAAGTATCTGGGGATTCTCCGACATCGAAGCAGGTATTATCGCCGGCACATTCTCGGCTTTACTCTATTTCCTGCCCACTTTCCTGGGAGCATATTCCGACAAGATAGGCTTCAGAAAAGCTATCATGGCAGCCTTTGCACTTCTTACCATCGGGTATTTCGGATTAGGACTGGTCCCTACCCTGCTCGAAAGCGCCGGACTTGCAAAATATGGAGCGGCCAATGCTGTAATCGACGAAAGCAGCATATTCCAATCTTTCTTCAAATCGATCGGTGTAGGCGAGTTCGACAAAAGCACAGCATTTACAGGATTGAGGGAAAGCGCCCAACAATGGACTATCGTTCCAATATTACTCTTTATCGTGGTAGGGGGAGCATTCATTAAGTCCGTTATCTCGGGCACAGTAGCAAAAGAAACCTCAACCGATACGCGCGCCAGAGGCTTTGCTATTTTCTATATGCTGGTAAACATCGGGGCATTCACAGGCAAAACGGTTGTTGATCCGCTTCGAAAAAGCATTGGTGATCAGGGACTGGTATATCTGAATTATTTTTCGGCAACAATGACTCTGATTGCATTGTTTGTTGTTTTCTTTATGTACAAGTCTACCCATACCGCAGGACAGGGGAAAAGTTTCCGGGATATCCGGCATGCCCTTGTCAAGGTTTGTAAAAACGGCCGTCTGGTAGCATTGATCCTTATCACCAGCGGATTTTGGATCGTACAGCAACAGATGTACGCCTCCATGCCAAAATACGTTATCAGAATGGTGGGACCCGAAGCGCAACCGGGATGGATAGCCAACGTGAATCCGTTTGTGGTATTCCTGCTTGTGAACCTGATAACAACCTTAATGAAAAAGCGTTCGGCGCTGTCGTCTATTATGGTAGGTATGTTTATCATACCATTCTCGGCGCTGATTATGTCGACAGGTAACACAATGGGTAACGAATATATTTCTATTTTCGGATTATTTACACTTCACCCCATAACCCTGACATTAATCATAGGGATTGCCTTTCAGGCATTGGCAGAATGTTTTATCTCGCCACGGTTTTTGGAATATTTTTCTTTGCAATCGCCTAAAGGGGAAGAAGGCTTGTATCTTGGATTCAGCCACTTACACTCATTTGTGTCTTCGCTGGTAGGATTTATTGTAGCCGGAGTATTATTGGACGCTTTCTGTCCCGACCCTAAATCGGCACGATTTGCCGATTCCACAAATTTCACCGCCGATTATGCCGCTGCAACAGCCAATGCACATTATCTGTGGTATGTATTCTTTGCCATAGGATTAGTTTCCGCCATTTCATTGGTAATATATGCCCGGGTGATTAAAAAGAGTGATGCAAAAAAGGCATTATCTTCCGGTTTATAATACTTATACTACATATAAAATGATCCCCTGGCTTTCGTTCGGGGATTGTTTTTTTTAGGAAAAATATTAAATTTACAAAGTGTAAGAAACTGCTGAGCATATGACAAAAATTTGTAACCGTATTATTATCAATAATATGCTGTCCTTTTGGGGCTGTATATCTTAACCCAACGGCAACACCTTGGGTAATAGAGCATAACCTCCGGCCATCGTCCTGCAAAGGACAGCATAATATTTTGTCATGTATTCAGCGAAAAATATTATTATAGGATTTGAAAAAAGACTTCTTAGCAATTTTGCTATAAAATTCAAACAGTTGATTCTAATTGGTAATGTGTCCAAAATCCGCTAAATACTGCTTCATAAGCAGAGTAATAATCGGCTCCCGGAAAATGATTACGTAAATAACTCACCAATTTATCCGGTTCGGAAGGTTGGCTGAAAGTCTTATGATGATTATGTTCACTTATTTTATTGTTACCGACCAACTACGCAAATGTACATCAATTCCAACATAAATCTTTTGTCCTTCGAAGTTTAATTCGTTCCTTTGTCTTTGCATAAGCTTTGATTATTATTTGTTGATGATTCCTAAATCCAAATATAATAATACTCTTGGCTTATGCTATTTTTAATGGAGGCCTAATTCTTCTTACAAACATAGGAACTAGTACAAACAAAATTACATGAGAGAACGAATTGGAAAACTAGCCAAACAGGAATCTTTCAGGCAACTCGTAAAATATGGAATAGTCGGAGTAGTCGGATTGATTATCGATATGGGTGTTTTCTATTTGCTGGTTAAAAAATTCTCTGTCCATTATCCCTTTTCCTCTTTTATCAGTAACATATTGAGAGGCAATATGTCGGTAGGGATGTTAGATATCCTCATATCCAATATTATCAGCAGTACGTTAGCCATTATAAATAATTTTATGCTAAATAGTTATTTTACTTTTAAGGTAACAGATAAAAAGCTTAAACGTTTTACATCTTTTGCCGGTATAGCTGTTATAGGCATGATTATAAGTTCTTTGCTCCTCACTTTGTTTATTGGTATAATGAAGATAGATGACATGGTATCAAAAGTATTGGCAATATTGATTGTTGCTGCCGTACAATTCGGCATTAATAAATTTTTCACTTTCAGGCAAGGTTAAAAAGGATCTTATATATATCCAAATGTCTGATTTTCCAGAACAAATAAAAAACGATAGTTGTTTTATTCTTATAAGGTTGTGGCTACATTCGGAAAATAAAATAAAATGCTCAGTACAGGAATCAGGAAGTATATGACTAATCCGGCAATAGGTCTATTACCGTTTGTTTTGTTCATTCTTCTATATACATCAGGTGTAGAAACCGCTTGCTCATTATCAATATCGATATTGTCGGCTGTTGCCGGAGAAATATCAATAAGATCATATTATAAAAGCAGGAGCTTTAGCCTGACTTTTTATATATCGGGGATATCGCTTCTGGCGACATTTATCATATGGTTTTTCACCTATAACCATCTTGATAAGGGAGAGACGTACATTGTCCTTTGCGAGATGCTTATTGTCATCATGTTTATGTTGTTGCGTGCCAGTAAAACCTATATAGCCGCTGTCTTCTTCCGTCAAAAGAACTTGCGTCAGAAGGCGTTGATGAATGAGTATTATAATTCGGCATCTATAATACGGTATAGCCTTACATTTCACATATTCGGCATCATGTTGTATAGGCAGTTTATTGGTAAAGAGTCTATTACGGCGGGATGCAATGTTGTTTTATTTTCTATTCTGCCTGTGTTGATAATATTGTTTGCCGGTATTTACCAGGTGTATAAAATAAGCAGGCTTTCTTCCAAATTGAAAAAAGAAGAGTGGATACCGATTGTTACAGAGAAAGGAGAGGTAACAGGGAAAATAGCTAAAAGTGTGTTGCTGAATACAAAGAACAGATTCTTGCATCCTGTTGTAAGAGTTGCTCTGACCTCAAAAACTAAAGTATATTTACAGGAAAGAACTGTAGGGGATGTCTTAAGCCCGGGAAAACTCGATTATCCCTTCGAGAAGTACATGCTTTTTAATCATGAAATAAATTTGGTTGCCAGAAGTAGTATTGGCGAGATGATAGGAGATGAATTAGATATTTCCATAAAGTTTATTCTAAAATATGTATTTGAGAATGACAACACAAAACGGTTAAATTTTCTTTTTGTAGCAGATATCGATGATGAAGATAAAATAAAAAAAAGTAATTTGATGACAGGTAAATTCTGGACTGTAAAGCAAATCGAAGAAAGTTTTGCAGATGAAATATTCAGTGAATGTTTTGAATTGGAATTTGAGTATCTGAAAAATATGGTATTGATACCTTCCTCTTCCCTTGTCACCGGAAAAAGCGACTAATTAAGTTTTTTCCTTTCCCTCCATACCTGATACGAGTTTACCAGATTTTGCCACAACACATATGCTCCCGGTCCCAGAGACGATATTGGATTCAGATATGTTTGCGCCATCCAGATAGCCAGAATTGTGTTTTTTTGACCCAATCCCTGTCCACCGGCTATGGTGTTGCCATAGATGCCGCCCAATTTGCGCCCGACCAGGAATTGACCTATGCAGACAATGAAGGCTCCGGTTGCAATCGAAATTTCTACCTTATAGTCGGGGTTTTCCTGATCTATAATAAACTGAACGGTCTTTCCCGATATAATAATGAGAGCCAATGACCAAAGGTAGAAAGATACGCTTTTCATTTTTTTCATCTCGTGATGTATTCTTGGCAACAGTTTTTGTAGCAATAAGGCGCAGAAAAAAGGCAAGAATAAAAGAAGAGATACTTTCTGAAAAATAATCCACACTGAGTCGGTAAACGAGGAGGAATCAACTTCTCCAATAGTTGCGAAAAATACGGGGCTAACCAATATCACCATCAGGTTGCACAATAAGCTATACGCAGTGAGGCTTTCTACATTTCCTCCGAGCATACCCGTTATAACCGGAGCAGAAGTGGCTGTAGGAGCCAGTATGCAGATCATGATTCCCTGAGCTACAATCGCATTTACCGGTGAGAGGATCGTAAAAACAGACAGGCTGCCCGCCACCTGTATCAGAATAAGCCATAGGTGTAGACGGGAAATGCGTATATCCTTGACATTGATATTACAATAAGTGAAAAACAGCATGATTGCAATCAGATAGGGAGTAATAAAGCTTAAAGCTCCCACGTACCTGTGGAGTATAATGCCTGAAATCATAGCAATAGGCATCATATAAGACTTTATTTTATTCAGCATGTAGTTTCCCGAATCACCGGTTGTGGTTATATTATTCTTTTTCGCCTTGCTGCTCTTTCTTATATGCAATGGAAAGCGCGATAGCACAATACAGCGTGAGAAGCGCTGAAATAAGCAATGTTACGACCCAACCTCTCATGTCAACAAACATCAGATATGCCGAAACGCAAACAAGCAATACGGAAAATATCTGAATATTAAAAAGCCGTTTCCCTCTCAGGCTCTTTCCCTGATAGGGTGTTGTAAATGTAGTAGCGGCAAATCCGGCTGCTCCGGCGATCAGCATATATTTCGCGATAGTAGTATCAAAACTGTGCATAACGGCTGCCGCCAGTATAGCGATAGCAGATACTTGGAATAAAATGTTTTTTAATTTTTGGTTCAATTTCATTCTATGATATATACGTCCTCATTATCCTTCTTCATGAAGTAATTTTCACGAACAAACTTTTCGATTTGATCTTTGTCTAATTGTAATTGTTCGAGTTTCTGTTTATCTTCGGTGGTTTTATTTCTGTAATATTCTATTTGGTCGTTCATCTCCATGATTTGGGCATCATAACCAATCCTGGCAAAGATGTTGCTTTCGCTTATAAAAAAAGCAAATACAATAATTACGGATATAATCAGCAGTTGCACTTTTGTGTATCTGGTAATGAGGTAATTAAACATGGATTTTAGAAATTTCATACAATAAAGAAATAAAGGTGATTGATTATAAACCCACCTTGCAAAGATATATATTTGTAATTACATTTAGAAATTGTTTGAATTTTATCGAAAAATATTATTATAGGATTTGAAAAAAACTTCTTTGCAATTTTTTATGTTCTTTTCAGCGTATTTTCCCCTTTTTACTTTTGGTTTAGCCCGCTAAACCTGCAAGCAAAAAGAAAAAAATCCATCTGAAAATACCTATAAAAAAAATCTGCTATAAAATTCAAACAGTTTCTTAATGATCTTAATCTGAACATTATTTGACAACCGATGGTTAAAGAAAATATAGAAAAGAAATACAGGAACTATTTGTTGCTCGAAAAATCTTTGTCGGCAAACTCTATCGAGGCGTATCTGGCCGACCTGGCCAAATTGTCTGATTTTTTGGAGAATGAAGGTTTAAAGGTAGAAAATGTAACACTGGACAATCTTCAGCAACTTATTGCCCAGCTTTACGATCTGGGTATAAATGCCCGGTCGGTGGCGCGCGTCATATCGGGTATAAAGTCGTTCTATAATTTTCTGGTCCTGGACGGATACATGCGAAATGACCCGACGGAACTTTTGGAAACTCCTAAAATAGGATTGAAACTGCCGACAGTACTTTCGCTCGACGAAATAGAATCTTTGATGTCTGTAATAGATTTATCAGTGAAAGAGGGACAGCGTAACAGAGCCATTCTCGAAACGTTATATAGTTGCGGCCTGCGTATATCGGAGCTGACTAAGCTAAAGTTTTCCGACCTGTTTTTCGACGAAGGCTTTATCAAAGTGGAAGGGAAAGGCAGTAAGCAAAGGCTTGTTCCTATATCCCGTACGGCCATAAACGAGATTAATAAATATCTTTATTATCGCCGTGAGATGAAGATAAAAAAGGGGAGTGAAGATATTTTATTTTTAAGCAACAGAGGCACTCCGATCTCGCGTATTATGGTATTCCATTTTATAAAGGAATATGCCGGAAGAGCGGGAATAAAGAAAATAATAAGCCCTCATACATTCAGGCATTCCTTTGCTACCCATTTGCTTGAAAGAGGAGCTAATATAAGGGCTATACAGTTGATGCTGGGTCATGAAAAGATAACAACGACAGAAATATACACACACATGGACAGGGAATACCTGCGTCAGGAGATTATCGAACATCATCCGCGCAATAAGAAGTAAATAAATGTCGTTTTTATAATAGATAATGTGCAATCAATGAAAAATACGTTCGTTTCCTCCCATCATTGCGAGGGTTTACCCGAAGCAATCCATCTGTATTTTTTCGAGGGTGTATCAAAAATAATTTTTGGTTTCTTTTTGTCATCCTGAACAGAGTGAAGGATCTCTTCTTGCCGGATTAGATTCTTCGTTTCACTCAGAATGACAAGAGAGAGTAATATTTTGGTGATGTAATTTGACTTTTGAGACAGCCTCCTACCGCTAACCGTCCAATTTCCGGATTGCTTCGGGCAAACTCCCGCAATGACAAGAGTCGCCACTCTTCCATTTACACCCCTGCGCTCAAAAAATATAAGAAAGCAAAACTTTAACGTGATAAATATTTGTAGGTTTGAAAAATATAACTAAATTTGCATCCCGATTTTGCGCACGAAAATTAGAAAAATAAACAAAAAAATACGATAGCAATGTCCAAGATTTGTCAAATTACAGGAAAGAAAGCTATGGTTGGCAATAACGTTTCTCACTCTAACAAAAGGACTAAGAGAAAATTTAACGTCAATCTTTTTACTAAAAAATTCTACTGGGTAGAAGAAGATTGTTGGATCAGCCTGAATGTATCTGCTAACGGGCTTCGCACAATCAATAAAATAGGGTTGGACGCTGCACTTAAAAGAGCGGCGGAAGCAGGTTATTTGAACGCATAATTTCAGGAGGAAAGAGAAATGGCTAAGAAAGCAAAAGGAAACAGGGTACAAGTGATCCTCGAGTGCACAGAGCACAAAGAAAGCGGTATGCCGGGCACATCGCGTTACATTACTACCAAAAACAGGAAGAATACAACAGAAAGACTTGAGTTGAAGAAATACAACCCGATCCTTAAGAAAATGACTGTTCACAAAGAAATCAAGTAAAACAATATAAACCATGGCAAAGAAAGCAGTCGCTGGTTACCGCGATGCATCTACAAAAGATGGCCGTAACTATGCAAAAGTAATCAAAATGGTAAAATCGCCTAAAACAGGCGCTTACACATTTAAAGAAGAAATGGTTCCGAACGAATCAGTAAAGGATTATTTCACAAAATAATCTTGTTAAAAATATCTAAAATGCCTCCTTCATTCTCATGCAGGGAGGTTTTTTATTATCCGTTTTGTAGCTTTGCATAAGGCTAGAAATAAGGATATTTACAAGATTGCACAAGGCAATTGTTTTGTCCCGAAAAATCAAAAAGAACTAAACTATCATGGGATTATTTGACTTCTTCTCGAAACAAAAGAAAGAAACACTGGATAAGGGACTCGAAAAGACCAAAGAATCGATGTTCTCTAAACTGTCGCGTATCGTAGCCGGAAAATCGAAAGTGGATGACGATGTGCTCGACGACCTGGAGGAAGTGCTGATTACATCGGATGTAGGCGTGAACACTACGCTGAAAATAATCGAACGCATCGAAGACCGTGTGGCCAAAGACAAGTATGTAAGCGCTGAAGAACTTAACACCATCCTCCGCGACGAGATAGCCCGGCTGCTCACCGAAAACAATACAGGAGATGTGGAAGACTTCTCCCTAGAAGGACAATCCTCTCCGCACGTTATTATGGTAGTGGGCGTAAACGGAGTAGGCAAGACGACAACAATAGGCAAGCTGGCCAATCAGTTCAAGAAAGCAGGAAAATCTGTCTACCTCGGTGCTGCCGATACATTCCGCGCCGCAGCCGTAGAACAATTGGTTATCTGGGGCGAGCGCGTAGGCGTGCCTGTCGTAAAACAGCCGATGGGTTCCGACCCTGCATCCGTGGCGTTCGATACACTTAGTTCTGCCAAATCGAACAATGCCGATGTAGTTATCATCGACACTGCCGGCCGTCTCCACAACAAAGTAGGATTGATGAACGAGCTGACCAAGATAAAAAACGTAATGAATAAGATCGTCCCCGGCGCTCCGCACGAAGTACTCCTTGTGCTCGACGGCTCTACCGGGCAAAACGCATTTGAACAGGCAACCCAGTTTACTGCCGCAACGGATGTAACGGCGCTGGCCATCACCAAGCTCGATGGGACGGCCAAGGGCGGCGTTGTGATAGGTATTTCAGACCAGTTTAAAATCCCCGTAAAATATATAGGACTGGGAGAAGGTATCGACGACTTGCAGGTATTCCGCCGCAAAGAGTTTGTCGATAGTCTGTTTGGAGAGTGAAATTAAATGAAAAAAAACAGAATAGACGTTATAACGCTCGGATGCTCCAAAAATCTGGTCGATTCCGAGTTGCTCATGAAACAACTTTTAGCTAACGGCTACACCGTAAAGCACGACCCCGACAAGTCGGAAGGAGAAATAGTTGTTATCAATACCTGTGGATTTATAGGCGATGCCAAAGAAGAATCGATCAATATGATCCTCGAATTTGCCGAAGCCAAGAAAGAACGCAAACTAAATAAACTGTTTGTAATGGGTTGCCTTACCGAAAGGTACATGGACGAACTAAGGACGGAAATACCCGAAGTAGATAATTTTTACGGCAAATTCGGATGGAGGGCGCTGATCTCCGACCTGGGCAAGTCTTTCAAACAAGACCTTGCGCTTGAACGCAGCATCACCACGCCGAAGCATTATGCCTATCTCAAAATATCGGAAGGATGCAACCGCACATGCTCTTACTGCTCTATCCCTATCATGACCGGCAAGCACCAGTCGCGCCCGATAGAGGAAATAGAGGAAGAAGTACGCCATCTAGCAACTGCGGGGGTAAAAGAATTTCAGGTAATAGCACAGGACTTGTCGTTCTACGGGCTCGACAATTATAAGACGGCTAAATTGCCCGGACTCATCGAACGTATAGCCAAGATACCCGGCGTGGAATGGATTCGCCTGCATTATGCCTATCCCGCTCATTTTCCGTACGACCTGTTGCGCGTAATGCGCGAAAACGACAACGTATGTAAATACCTCGATATAGCCTTGCAGCACATCAGCGACAACATGCTGGACAAGATGCGCCGCAATATTTCCAAAGAGCAAACATACGGCCTGATAGAGCGCATCAGGGAAGAAGTGCCCGGAATACACCTGCGCACAACGCTGATGGTGGGACACCCCGGCGAAACCCAAAAAGATTTTGACGAACTGCTCCGGTTTGTAAAAGATATACGTTTCGAACGTATGGGGGCTTTCCCTTATTCGCATGAGGACGGAACATATGCTTACGACCATTATAAAGACAGCATTTCCGATGCCGTGAAGCAAGAGCGCATGGACGAGCTGATGGCTGTACAGGAACGTATCGCCCTCGAAATAAACGAAGAGAAAATAGGAAAAACCCTCAAAGTGATTATCGACAGGGAGGATGCCGGTTATTATATCGGCCGCACCGAGTACGATTCGCCCGAAGTTGATCCCGAAGTATTGGTAAAGAAAAATAAAATTCTTAATATTGGAGAATATTACGATGTTCGCATTACCGGTGCGCACCCGTTTGACCTTTTAGGAGAAATAAGCTGTTAGTTTATAGTTGTTAGCTATTGGCCATTAGTGATATAGTGATACGAAGTACTAAAAGCTAACGGCTAATAGCCAACAGCTAATTTAAAGATAATAACTATGACAAATCAGGAACTAGTGGCTACCCTAGCCAAACGTTTAGACTGGACACAGCGTCAGGCATCTGACGCGCTGGAGTCGGCAGTATCTGTTATCAGCAGCAATCTGGGAGAAGGCAATACTATTAATATACAAGGCTTTGGCCAGTTCGAAACAAAGAAAAAAGGGGAACGCATATCGGTAAATCCAGTGTCGAAACAACGTTTCCTTGTTCCGCCTAAAATAACGCCGGCTTTTCGTCCCGGCCAGAGTATAAAAGATAACCTTAAAAAACTGGAGATCAATGGATGAACGTCTCAGCCTTCAGGATTTAATAGATCTTCTGGTTAAAAAACAGGGAATAACCAGGAAAGACGCGGAAGCTTTCTTGCGGGAGTTTATTGCTGTAGTTACGGAAAATATAGAGGCTAATGAGCCTGTAAAAATTAAAGACTTCGGTACTTTCAAACCGGTAAAAGTAAACGCACGCAAGAGTGTGGATGTAAATACCGGAGAGACTATCGAGATAGCCGCGCATTACAAGCTAAGCTTCAATCCCGATAGATTGTTGAAAGAGGCTATAAACCGTCCGTTTGCACACTTCGAGAGTGTTGTGCTTGAGGAAGGCGTGACTTTTGATAATATAGAAAGCGAAATTGAGGAAGAAAAAGGCGGGGAGGTTGAAGAAGATGCAACCATAGAAGAAGAAATTACCGGATATATTGCAGTAGAATCGCCAAAGGCCGGCATGTCCGAAGAAGAGGTCGTGGAAGAGCTTGCAGGCGAAGCCGTTGAGCCTGAACCCGAAAAGGAAGCAGAAAAATCAGGACAGGAAGCCGCACCTCCTGATGACATCATAAGTAAGATAGAAGAAGAGGCTGCATTACGCAATGTAAATATAGAAGATTTTCTCGTGGCACTACGGGAAGATGATAAGGAAGAAAAGACTTTAGCAGGCAAAGCGGCTGAAGATGAACCAGGATTTGAGTATGAAGCCGACGGACTTGTTTACGAAGATACAGCGCCTGAGAGAAAAGGCATACGCAAACGTTATATCACTCTTGCATTCTTCATTTTCCTTATTATAGCCGGATTTGTTGCCGGAGGATTGTACTTTCAGGAGATAGCCGCGTATCTGACCCAAGGCTCGTCCGGCAGTGACAATAATATGGCAATAGCCGTAGAACCTCAGGCTATGGTTACTGTTGCAGATAGTCTTGTGCAAGAGCAGGATACAATATCAGATTCGCAAGCTCCGAATCCTTTGTTGCAAGACCGCGGCAGGGATATGCAAGCTCCGCCGCCATCGCCACAGGTAAAACAGGCTGAGACAGTAACCCCTCAGACATCTGTCAATGCACCACTAGGTGTAGAAACTATACAGCCCGGGCATACATTGCGGAATATAGCATTGAAATATTACGGAAATAAATCTTTCTGGGTGTACATTTACGAAGAAAATAAGGGCAAAATAAAGAATATTAATAATGTACCCATAGGCACAAAACTCACGATCCCAGCCCCTGCAAAATACGGTATCGATCCACAGGATAAAGCATCTGTAACGAAAGCGAGGGCGCAGGAAGAAGTTTTATTCAAACGCGCAGATATTACCCCCGCTCGCGCAGACTTGTAGTCTGTGCGTTGCGCAGCAAAAAAGGATTGCTCTTCGAGCAAGACACGGACAAATGTCCGTGCCAGCGGGGGACTGTTCACTGTTCACTGATTTTCTGACACAGCCTCCTTTTTGTTTTTATTTTTCCTTGCTTAAAGGGCGGTATTTATTTAATAATTCTTCGAAACGGAGATCTTGGCGGAGGTTGTCGAGATCGGGTTCAGCCTCAAAATATTTCCTTGTACATTCTCTGTTTTGCAAAGCTTTTTCAAACCACTCGAGTGCTTCGTCTTTTTCATCCAAAAGAGAATAAAGACACGCTAGATTATATACGCCATTCGTATTGTCTAATGAATAAACTTTCAAAAGCTTTTCTTTTATTACATATTGATCTTCTTTTACACTTCCTCTTAAATTTGCCAGATTGAATAACGCATACCCCCAGTTGTTGTATGCAACAGCATAATCTTCTTTGATTTGTGTGGCTTTTTCATACTTTTCAAAGCTTACTTCAAACAGCTTTTCATCCCCCTTTAGTTTTGCCAAATCGGACAATGCGTTTCCCCAGTTGTTGTAAGCAACAGCATAATCTTCTTTGATTTGTGTGGCTTTTTCATACTTCTCAAAGCTTGCTTCAAACAGCTTTTCATCACCTTTTAGTTGTGCCAAATCGTACAATGCGTTTCCCCAGTTGTTGTAAGCAACAGCATAATCTTCTTTGATTTGTGTGGCTTTTTCATACTTCTCAAAGCTTGCTTCAAAAAGCTTTTCATCACCTTTTAGTTGTGCCAAATCGGACAATGCGTTTCCCCAGTTGTAGTAAACAACAGCATCGTTTTCATTAATTTGAATGGCTTTTTCATACTTCTCTAAGCTTGCTTCAAACAACTTTTCATCACCTTTTAGTTTTGCCAAATAGGCCAATGCACTTCCCCAGTTGTAGTAAGCATCAGCATTATTTTTATCAATTTGAGTGGCTTCTTTATACTTCTCAAAGCTTGCTTCAAAAAGTTTTTCATCCTCTTTTAGTTTTGCCAAATCGGACAATGCGGTTCCCCAGTTATTGTAAGCAGCAGCATAATCTTCTTTGAGTTGAATGGCTTTTTCATACTTTTCGAAGCTTGCTTCAAACAGCTTTTCATCCCCCTTTAGTTTTGCCAAATTGTACAATGCATTTCCCCAGTTGTAGTAAACAACAGCATCGTTTTCATTAATTTGAATGGCTTTTTCATACTTCTCTAAGCTTACTTCAAACAGCTTTTCATCCCCCTTTAGTTTTGCCAAATCGGACAATGCGTTTCCCCAGTTGTTGTAAGCAACAGCATCATCGTCTTTGATTTGTGTGGCTTTTTCATACTTCTCAAAGCTTGCTTCAAACAGCTTTTCATCACCTTTTAGTTGTGCCAAATCGTACAATGCGTTTCCCCAGTTGTTGTAAG
>JAISES010000277.1 GCA_031263965.1 Prevotella sp.
GCCCTGCAAGGGCAGCATAAAAATTTTTGTCATATACTCAGATAACAAACATATAAATCAGACTATCTTCAACTGATTCGCCTGATTTATATAGATCTACAACCGGCAACTTAAATTATATAGCCATATGAAGCTTCATTATTTCAATCCGGGACACGAAACAGCGGTTCACAATGGCTCTCCATATTATATGGTTCCCGCAAATATTGCCGCCATGCAACAGGAATTAGCCTATCTTCCGGCTTGGTATGGCGATAAAGGAGACCTTGTGCTGGTAGCGGAATCAAATAGTTATTTTTCGTTCCTTAATAAAAATATCTGTAATCTGCCACAGGCTATAACTCAGAATGAACTGACAAAGTATGACAGCACAGATGTTTCCCTGTGGGGAATATCGCCGCAAGCAATTCACTACTTCGATATGCTGAATAAGGAGTATGCAACAAACTTGAATATCCCGAAGTGGCATAACGGGTATACAGATCTTAACAGCAGATCAAACGCAAAAGATTGTCTTTCCGAAATAGTAAAACAAATACCTCAAATACAAGACTCTATTATACCCCGGTTTTATACAGAACCGGAAGAAATAGATAATGCCGTCAGACTTTCATCAGAGCGGCTTTTAGCCAAGGCTCCATATTCATCTTCGGGAAGAGGTCTCCTATGGTTGCCGGTTACCGGACTAACCCGGACAGAAAGTCAAATCCTGCGTGGAATATTGAAGAAACAAGGTTCCGTTTCTGTTGAACGGGTTGTGGATAAGAAAACAGACTTTGCAATGGAGTTCTTAACAGATGGAAATAACCATATACAATTTGCAGGTTATTCACTGTTCGAAACAAATAATAAAGGAGCTTACGAATCAAACTATATAGGCTCCCAACAAAGTATAGAAAAGGAACTGACACAAAATATTCCGACGGAATTGCTTGATAGGATAAAGCTGGTACTGACGTCCATATTAAAAGAAAAATACGCTCAATTATATAAAGGGTGCATAGGCGTGGATATGATGATATACACAGACGAAGGCGAATACAAGCTGCATCCCTGTGTAGAGATAAATATGCGTTTCAATATGGGATACCTTGCCCTCAAATTATTTGAAAACTACATAACTCCAACTTCGCATGGCAGGTTCTATCTTGATTTTAATCCCATAGAAGGAAGTATATACGAACAGCATATTGCGATGCAGCACCGTTACCCTATTAAATTCCAAGATGGAAGGATAGACAAAGGGTACTTGTCTTTGTGCCCTATCGACAGGGATAATAGATACAGAGCTTACATCCTTATCGAATAAGCGTTTGCCTTCTTTCACCCGCTTAAAAACTGTTTCTTAAACCGTAGGAAGGCTCATCCCTGTAATTTTCCTGTATAAATCAAGGGCATATACATCCGTCATTCCGGAAACAAAATCCAATATGGACAGGATGCGTTGGTATAACAACGGTGCATCGGTCTCATATTGCTCAGGAATACGGCTTAAAATCAATTCAGAATATTTTGCGTGTGGATTTTCGATAGCTGCAATAAATGTATCCAGCAGGAATCCGATAATCATGTGTCCTGCCAATTCGATATCTACCACATCTTTTGTTTTATATATTTTTTTATAGCTGATATTGGTTGCTTCCCTATAAGCCTTATCAGGAAGAGGAGATATGTGCTTTATAAGGGCCTCGTCAAAGCTTCCATTCAGAATGGCCTCTTCATTTTCAAGAAACACTTGCGCACATTCGTCTACGAGCAAACCAATCACACTGGAGCGCAAGTAAGCTATCTGTTCGTTTATATCGCTCACTACCTCCATTGTCTTATACATTTTAGCCTGTCTTTCTTCCGTGAAGAAATTCATAAAAAGTTCAATGGTTTGTTCCGTTGAAAGCAATCCCAATTTGTGAGCATCTTCTATATCCATTATTTTATAGCAGATATCATCTGCCGCTTCCACCAGATATGCCAAAGGATGACGTGCATACTTCAAGGGGAAGCCTTGTACACACAGCATTCCCAACTCATCGGCTATTTTTTTGAAATCCTGCTCTTCTGCCTGAAAGAATCCGAATTTACCTTTACCGTTTGCAGCAATAGATGAATACGGATATTTCACGATGGAGGCAAGCATGGAATATGTCATAACAAAACCACCGGGACGCCTTCCATTAAACTGGTGAATGAGCAAACGTATCGAATTGGCATTCCCTTCAAAATTGGTAAAATCTTCCCATCTGCCGCCTTCTTTGTTGATTTTATCTTCCAGATATTTACCGTTTCCTTCTGCAAAATAGCTTGTGATAGCCCTCTCTCCCGAATGGCCGAAAGGAGGGTTCCCCAGATCATGGGCAAGGCAACCCGCAGCAACTATCGAACTTATTTCTTCAAAGGCAGCATTCAAGTCCGGATATTTTTTTCTCAATTCCCTACCGGCTATAACCCCCAGAGAACGGCCGACGCTCGATACTTCCATGCTGTGAGTGAGTCTGTTATGCACAAAAATGCTTCCAGGTAAAGGAAAGACCTGCGTTTTGTTCTGCAATCTGCGAAATGGGGATGAGAATATCAATCTGTCGTAATCGCGTTGAAAACCGGTACGGTCATGATGCTTGTCATCATGGTATTTTTCCATTCCGAAACGCTTGGCTGATAAAAGTTGCTTCCAGTTCATATATAGTATTATAGAAGGTAACAAAGGTAACCTTTTTTAGCATAAGCCTGTGCACAATATCATTTTTCTATTTTTAGAGCCATTTTAGTAAGAATAAAATTATAACTTTGCCTTTTTACTGATATTTTTCTATGAAAGAGCGAATTATAGTAAAAGCAGGCAGCCAGATTCTTACCCGTAAAGACGGGACACTCGATGTTACCCGTATGTCGGCTTTGGTAGACCAGATTGCCGAACTGCATAAAAGCAATGCGGAGATAATCCTCGTCTCGTCCGGCGCCGTAGCTTCGGGTAAAACGGAGATAAAGGCTAAAGCCAAACTCGACATAATATCAGCAAGGCAACTATACTCCTCTATCGGACAGGTAAAACTTATCAACCGGTATTCCGATTTGTTTCGCCAACATGGTATTACCTGCGGACAAATATTGGTAACAAAAGAAGATTTTGCAACACGGCGTCACTATCTCAACCAACGGAATTGTATGACAGTAATGCTCGAAAACAATGTTATCCCGATAGTGAATGAGAACGATGCTATATCGGTGAATGAGCTCATGTTTACAGATAACGACGAACTTTCGGGTCTTGTCGCAGCAATGATGGACAGCAGAAAATTGATCATACTCAGCAATATCGATGGAATATTCAGCGATGCCCCCGACAAGCCGGGCTCGCAGATATATCGCGAAATCGATATACAGAAGGATAATATAGAGAACTCAATTCAGTCTTCTAAATCATCTACCGGACGCGGAGGCATGACAACAAAATATAATGTTGCCCGCAAAGCTGCCGGAGAAGGTATAGAAGTGATTATTGCCAATGGGCGAAAGGATAACATACTGATAGATTTAATCAGAGGAAAAGAAGTTATCTCTACACATTTCATCCCGTCTAAAAAAGGAACTACGAGCGTTAAGAAATGGATAGCCCATTCTGACGGGTTTACCAAAGGCGAAATACATGTAAATACAAACGCAAGAGAAGTTTTGCTGGGGAACAAGGCTGTTAGCCTGCTACCCGTAGGCGTTACAAAAATCACCGGCAATTTTGATGCTGACGACATAGTGCGCATTATGGACGAAAACGGCAGGCAAATCGGCATTGGACGTACCGCATATAACAGTGAAAAAGCAAAGGAAATAATAGGAAAGAGCAACAATAAACCTATCATACATTACGACTATATGTATATTGGGAAATAAAATAATTATTAACTTTCGGCTTTCTTAATATGAGAAACTGTTTGAATTTTATAGCAGATTTTTTTTTAGGTATTTTCAGATGGATTTTGTTCTTTTTGCTTGCAGGTTTAGCGGGCTAAACCAAAAGTAAAAAGGAGAAAATACGCTGAAAAGAGCATAAAAAAATTGCTGAGAAGTTTTTTTTCAAATCCCATAATAATATTTTTCGATAAAATTCAAACAGTTTCTAATATAGATACAAACAAAGATGGATGACTATCACCAGCCCACGTTCCGGCTTGCGGCGGAGGCAAGTAAAAGCCTCAGCTTACTGGAAGAAACGGAGATAAATGCAATACTGGAAGCTATTGCCAAAGAAATAGAGTCTAAGATTCATTATATCCTGTCAGAAAACCGGAAAGATTTACAACGAATGGATCCGGGCAATCCGAAATACGACAGGTTGCTATTAAACGAAAATCGTATAAAAGATATAGTAAAGGACATGCGCAACGTTGCCTCCCTACCCTATCCCGTGGGAAAAACATTAATGCATAAGACTTTGCCAAACGGACTTAATATCTCTAAAATAACTGTTCCTTTCGGCGTTATAGGAATTATTTTTGAAGCACGCCCCAATGTTTGTTTCGATGTATTTTCCTTATGCCTGAAATCAGGAAATGCATGTATCCTGAAAGGCGGCTCCGATGCCCGTTTTTCGAACGAAGCTATTACAGACATCATACGTAATGTTCTCGATGGGAACGGTATTAACCCCAATATATGCACTCTGCTGCCAAACGGACGTGCGGCAACGGGTGAATTACTTAAAGCCCGCGATTATGTCGATCTCATTATTCCACGTGGAGGAAAAGAACTTATCGATTATGTGCGGAAGAGTTCGCATATCCCTGTAATAGAAACAGGCGCCGGTGTTTGCCACACTTATTTCCATAAAGAAGGAGATATAAAAAAAGGACGGGATATAATAACCAATGCCAAAACACGCAAGGTAAGCGTATGCAACTCTCTGGATTGTCTTATTATCGATAAAGACAGATTGGATGATCTGAATTATT
>JAISES010000278.1 GCA_031263965.1 Prevotella sp.
TTTCACAAAAACAAGATAAGATAAAGATTTAAACCTAAGTATAATGAGAAAGTTAGTTACTACTAAAATATTTTTTTTAGTTATTTTGCTTATTTGCGCAATTACACAAATGGAGGCTATAACGGTATATGTATCAGAGACGGGAAGTCCTGCCGGGAATGGGTCGACTCCGGCTACTTCGGTTAACATGACTCGGTTCAGGGTCATTTTTGATGGCTATGCCGATCATACCAAGACCAAACCCGACAGTGCCGTGTTCCATGCCTTTTTTGCACCCGGAACGTATAGAATATCAACGACCCTGACGCTAAACAAGGATCAGGGAGGAGTTTTGTTTGTTCTTGAAAAAGATACGGCTTCTACAAGTCTGTCTCCGGTTATAATTGAACCTACTAATGTCTGTAATGACAGCGGTTCTTCGGGTACGGAAATAGGTGTTTTTGAGTCTTCGGCACAAGACGCAGAGAGAGGGGGATGTAATATCACTTTCCGGAATATCGTTTTCCAGGGATTTAGAGGACAGGTACGAACTTTAATCGCTGGCTCCGGAAGCACCGGTCTTAGTGGGCACAGAGTTTTTTCTATCAGACATAATAGTACTGTGCTTACACTGGATAATGTAACGATTAAGGAATGTAACTCAAACGGCGCCACGTATCAGGATCTTATTGGCATGGGGGATACTGAGTCGGCGGCTTCTGCTTTTCATGTGTTTATCTCTGAAATCAATATCTATAACAGTAGTATTGTAGATAACGATAGAGGAACAACCTCAAAACTATGTAATATCAGAAATGGTAATTCCAGAATATATAATACTACCTTTTCCAACAATACGGTTACTACTACGGGGTCAGCCACAAACGCCGCTTTTTTTGTCGATTCTCATACTGGTGCGGGCAACTATAATGGGGCCCATCTGTCTCGCGGGTATATTGCTTTTATAAATAACACGGTATATGATTCGGGTAGATTTGGTATTACCGCTAATGGGAAAGTGCTTATTGCAAATAACATTTTTGCCGGAACTTCTACTATTGCGGATGTTAGTAGCATAGGAACTTCTTGCTTTAATAACATTATAGGAAATGCTGCAGGCACCGTTTATTCTTATTGCACAACTGGAGTTACCGGAACTACTATCGGTAATTTTAATACGTATCTCAGCTATCCGGCTTATACTGAAAATCAGGATGGCGGAGGACATCCTGTTGCAGGAAGCCAGCGCCATGGACTACTCAATATACCTAGACCACCCGATCATGCCATAATTGACAGAGTGAATAATATTGATGATATGGGTTACAGGGTATGGGATACGGAAGGATTTTTTAACTTGGCGTATGATCAGATGGGAAAGGTACGGCCGCAAAGCCGCAGAGCTATCGGTTCAATAGATTTATCCGGTTTTAGGGTACTGAATGGAGATATCCGGATTTATTACAACTCCGATCCCTCTGCTTCGAATAATACACCGCTGTCTGAATCTATTGATTTATCCAAGTATATTCTTAACTATCCAGACGGATTTAATAAAGCTACTGCCAATTTCACAATCGAAAGTAATTTAGTATTGCCTAACGGCAGTATAACAGCTATTCCTTCAGGAGCCGGCAATTATGCTACCACATTTAACCCTAAAAGCTCCCCCCCCTACAAAGGAGAAGGTTCTTTTACGTTCAAAGTTTCAGTCACTTCAGATGGGCGTGTGTATGAAGAAACAGCCACCGTGCGTATACAAGTCATAGACCTGAATCTTTCCGGTGTTTCGAACTTACCCGGATATGACGGTGCGACGGATTTGAATGATGCACGTTGTAAAATAGAAATGAAACCGGTTGATTTTGATCCGCGATATAAATTTATAACCGCTGCATTCGGTACTACTACTACGATTAACGGTGTAACAGTATCTAATGCCAGTCGTGCAGGCCAGGTGTATGATTACCATATTCCTTTAGTGGGCGATTTAAATGGCGATGGAAGGCCTGAAATTGTAGCGTTAGGGACGAGTGGCGACTCCCTTACGTCTACAGGTTTTAGGATTAGAGTAAATAGAATACATATATTTAATGGGCAGAACGGGAAATTATTGCACAGCCATACAATACCTCTATTTAAGCCCTACGGCGAAAGCCCCACCGGCGCCGCCGCCCCGTATGACTATGACAGTTACCATGGCAGTCCGGGATGTATGGCCTTAATAGATTCTGACGGAAATAAAGACATAGAGGTTATCATAGCCACAGGAAATACAACATCATCAACTACAAGTAAAAGACTGTATTCGTATGAATTCCACGAAAACAACAATGGCACTTGGACGGTGTCGGACAAATGGACGACGAATCAGGGAATTAAATATTCCAAGAACGATTCTCCGACGGATCCAAGTTTCTCAAGCCCGATTATTCAAATCGTGGACTTCGATGCAGACGGAACGCCTGAAGTACTGGTATACAATAAGATTTTTGATGCAAGGGACGGAAGCTTATTGCTTGAGTATGAAACGCTGAATGACGATCCGGAATCTCCCAATTCGGCTTACGTAGGGCGTGATTTTAAAGGAAAAGAAACATGGAGTAAAGACTATACCGGAAATTCTAAGATTGGCTTTGCCTCCGTATATGATATTGACGGGGATGGACATTATGAGATTTGCGCCGGAGGAAAGGTTTATTATGATATTGATTTTTCTAAAGCATTCACTGACAGATACAAAATGTTTGATATAATGGCTACGGGCGTACTCCCTACTGCGGAACGTACCTGGTTGGCTGGGGATAATACAGCCGAGCCCAGCCCGGACAAAATACGCAAATTTACAGACGCCCGGACGGCTGTAGCCGATATTGACGGAGATGGCATACCCGAAATTGTTGCCTCTTATTACGTACAAGCCAATTTCCACCATGATAAAGGTTACAATAACC
>JAISES010000425.1 GCA_031263965.1 Prevotella sp.
GGTGTTGCCTTGGGCTATAGGATTTAACCCTTTCAGGGTTATTGCTTTGGTATTTTCAGGCTGAAAGCCTGATATATCAAAGCCCTGGGCAACGCCCCGGGTAAGGATGACATCACGGGAATAACGCCCTGAAAGGGTAGCATATCATTGATAATAATACGGTTACATTTTTTATCATATGCTTAGCATAAAGATAGTATCTAATATTCATTTAAATTTTTTACATCCATGAAGATACACGAATATCAAGCTAAAGATCTATTCTCGTCTTATGGTATACCGGTAAAGAAATACATTCTTTGCCACGGGGCAAACGAGGCTGTAACCGCTTATGATGAGCTGATTACAGATCTTGTTGTGGTAAAAGCTCAGGTATTGACCGGAGGACGTGGAAAAGCAGGAGGCGTGAAGTTAGCCAAAAACAAAGATGAAACCCTGCATCATGCAAAAAATATTTTAGCTCTGACTATCAAAGATTATCCGGTAACGAAGATTATCCTTAGCGAATCTGTTGATATAAAGTCAGAGTATTATGTGAGTTTTATTATCGACCGTAACTCTAAGTCGGTGGTGCTTATGATGAGTACCGAAGGGGGAATGGAAATAGAAGAAGTCGCAGCCGAAACACCCGAAAAAATACATAAGTTTGTGATTGACCCTTTAATCGGAATGCCTGATTATCTGGCACGGAAGTATGCGTTTGTTATGTTCGATAATCCGGCATACGTCAATCAGATGGCGGCAATTTTACAGAAATTGTATAAACTATTTATCGATACAGATGCTTCGTTGGCAGAAATCAATCCGTTGGTAGTTACCGGTGAAGAGGAATTGCTTGCAGTTGATGCTAAAATGACTTTCGATGATAATGCGTTATACCGTCAGCCGGATATACTATCGTTGTTCGAACCGACAGAGGATGAAAAGGTAGAAGCATATGCCAAAGAAAAAGGATTCAGCTTTGTCCATCTCGATGGAAAGATAGGTTGCATGGTCAATGGAGCCGGACTGGCGATGGCCACTATGGATATGATAAAACTGTATGGCGGGACTCCTGCCAACTTTCTGGATATAGGTGGTAGTTCTAATCCGAATAAGGTGATAGATGCAATGAAACTGCTCCTGAAAGATCCGAAAGTGAAAGTTGTACTGATCAATATATTCGGTGGTATTACCCGTTGCGACGATGTGGCTTCGGGATTGCTCACGGCATTTGAACAGTTAAATACTGATATCCCTGTGATTGTGCGCCTTACCGGAACCAACGAAAAAGAGGGTAGGAATATGCTGAGAGGAACACGCTTCAAAGTTGCCGAAACAATGGGTGAAGCTACGCGTATGGCTGTAGACGCATCAAAATGATGCCTGTCCGAAACTCATAATTTATAACTTATAATTCTAAAACATGAGCATACTTATAAATGAATCAACCCGTTTGATCGTACAGGGAATTACCGGACGGGATGGTAGTTTCCATACAAAAAAAATGTTGGAATACGGTACTAACGTTGTCGGAGGAACAACTCCCGGCAAAGGGAGAACCGAAATCCTCGGAGTTCCTGTTTTCAATACCGTATACGAAGCTGTAGAAAAAACACAAGCCAATACATCTATAATATTTGTTCCTGCACGGTTTGCGGCCGATGCCATTATGGAGGCAGCCGATGCCGGGATCAAACTGATAATTTGTATATCGGAAGGAGTGCCTACTTTGGATGCAGTGAAAGCATACCGTTTTACACAGTTGAAAGGCGCTATGCTGATAGGTCCGAATTGTCCGGGGCTAATGTCTCCTGATAAATGTCTCGTAGGTATTCTTCCTGGACAGATATTCAAGAAAGGAAATGTCGGAGTGATAAGCCGCAGTGGAACATTGACATACGAAGTAGTGTATCACCTGACAGCAAATGGCATGGGGCAATCCTCAGCCATCGGTATGGGAGGTGATCCTGTTGTAGGGCTGTATTTTTGCGAACTGTTGCAACTGTTGCAGGATGACCCTGAGACAGATGCAATTGTGATGATCGGTGAAATCGGAGGTAATGCCGAAGAACTGGCGGCAGAATATATCAAGAAGCACATTACAAAACCTGTTGTTGGCTTTATAGCCGGACAATCGGCTCCTCAGGGAAAACAGATGGGGCATGCCGGAGCAATAATCTCAAGCGGTTCGGGTACAGCGGCCGAAAAAATTGCCGCTCTTGAAGCCGCCGGAGTTCAGGTAGCAAAAGAACCGTCGGAAATACCGGTTCTGCTGAAAGCAAAATCAGGAAAATAAAGGTAAATAACCCTTCTCATCTTGAGAGGGGTTTCTTTTTATCCTTCGATAATAATATCAAACGGATGGAGCAGTCCGGCTAGCCCGTCTTTCGAGAACCGTGCTTTTTTGATGTTGTTTTGACTTAAATCTATCGAGTAGTTATAGGCGGACGTAAAATCGGCTTCCTGTATATTGGTATTGTAGAATATGGCTTCGCTCAGGTCGGAATTTATAAACTTTGACTGTTTCAAGTCGGCTTCCCCGAAGTCTGTTCCTTTTATCGAGCTGTTCTTGAAAATGGTTTTACTCATTTTCCGTTTCCCGAATGAGCTATAATCTAAGATGCAACCATCGAACGCTACCTGAAATATAAAATCGTGGCAATTATTGAATTTGACTCCTAACATCTTACAGTTTATGAAGTTAGCATTATTCATCGCAGACTGAGTGAGGACAGTCATAGACAGGTTACAATTGATAAATGTACAGTCCATGAAGTTACAGGATAAAACTTTTGCATCTGAAAAGTTACAGTTGGAGAATATGCAATACTCGAATGTTTCATTATGCAATCCATCGGTATATGAAACACCCTCAAAGGTTTTATCCTCATAGATAGCCATTACTCTCTGATTATTTTTATTTCTCCGCTCGTTCCTAGCTTTATAATGCTCGATGCTTTTGCGTTGGATGTGTCCTCCTGACGGTATTTGACAATGTAGTCCACACCGTTTTTGATTTCGTCGCTTATTTCTTTGAAATTGGCAGGGGATGTTTCGCCACTGATGTTTGCCGATGTAGAGACCAAGGCTTTGCGAAAACGGTTGCACAGTCCTTGCGAAAAGGCTTCTTTTGTTATCCTTACGGCAAGGCTGCCGTCCTCGGCTATCAGGCTGGAAGCCACATTACGGGCATTGTCATATATGATGGTAAGGGGCTTATCGGCCAACTCAATTAAGTCCCAGGCTACATCGGGTACATTGTTTATATAGAAATTCAGTTTTGCCGGACTATCCAATAGCGTGATCAACGCCTTGCTGTCAGTGCGTTTCTTTAGTTCATATACCCGCCGGACAGCATCTTCATTGGTGGCATCACAACCTATGCCCCAGATAGTATCGGTAGGATAGAGGATCAAACCTCCAGCTACCAATACATCAAAGGCTTTTTTTATATCCCCGTTCATTTGCGCTTTTGTTTATAAGCTGGCAAAGCTGCACATCTTCGAACCTTTCTCCGCGTTGTACCCAGTCTTTCAGTATGCCGACATGCTTAAATCCGGCTTTTTCAAAAAGGCTTATACTTTTTGTGTTGCTTAATGTTATGTAGGCATATAGCTGATGCAGATGCAAAAAGTTGAATGCATAGTCGCTCATCAGTCCGAGCGCTTGTGTAGCATACTGTTTTTTACGATAAGTTTCATCTATTAAAATACCCATACCGGCTCTATGGTTATGCGGATCTATATCATAAAGGTCTATCGTTCCTATGGTTACATCTTCGCCTTTTACCACCAGATCGATCATCAGGCGCAACTGTTTGCTCTGATAAATATCCATTTCTATGGCATTATTGATATACTCGCGTAATACCAGTTTCGAATAGGGAGCAAGGGTATTTCCGTGTATCCATAATTCTGTTGAATTTTCCCATTTATAGAGTATTTCCAAATCTTCAGGTTCAACGGCACGAAGACTCAATTGCGAATTTTTTAAAAGCATATTAGAGTTTATATTTAAAGAGTATTATCATATTGGTACAGGCGCTCACTGTATATATTTTTAACCACGGAGCCACACAGAGTTTATTTTCACGGAGTTACTCTGTGTACTCCGTGATTTTTTACTCGGTGAAACTCTGTGGTTAATTTGCTATAAATGACAGCCATATACATTTATTCTATATAATGTTTATTGAAGTGTTGTTTTTTTATCAGTAATTGTCTTTTTCGAACATTTCGCCCAAGCGGATAAAGAAATTCTTTTTCCTGCGGCGAATGCGTTGGTTTTCTCCTGACGACATCATTATTTTCTCGAAAGATGTCTCCCCTTTTTCCATTGCTTTAATGGCATGGTAGATTACACCCCAATCGGGAAGACCTCCCAGATTGCGGTCGTCAATATACAAATCGGCGTCAAGCTTTCTTGATGCTTTTGCAGGGTCTTCTTCCGGATGGTTCTTATTTGCAGCATAAAATTTCACACCTTTACTTTCACAATAGTCTACGGCATCTTGCAGCAGACTTCCGCTACGAACCGACCACATGAGGAGAGTGTGCCCTTCTTTTTGCAATTGTTGTAAGGTTTCGATCGCAAAGGGGATAGGGCGGCCTATCTTCGGGTATTCATGCTCTACTATTGTTCCGTCAAAATCTACAGCAATAATCATATTATAAATTTAATCATTTTCAGGCTTTTCGTTTTCAGATTTATTTTGTAATGCTTGCTTGTTAGGGTAGCAAAAAAACAGTGCAAAGATAATCATTATTGTCAGATACATCGTATTGTGTGAATTATACAACTGAAAACCTGTCAGATTAAGTATTGCTACTATGTCAAATATGAAGAGGCGCAGGTAATAAGCTGTTGTATATTTCTTTATAAATACATCTTGGTTCAAACTTTTTATTTTCTGATGATAAGAATGAAAAAGCTTCAGCGATATTGGTATTACAGCCAATGTAATAATGATTGCATACCTCTCAAAAGCAATGTTCGTTGCCGGAAAAGAAGCAAAGTCCGGACCTTTGGCATGCATGACGAAAAACAGGGCTACGGCCGGTATAACAATATTCAGCCAGAAGAATATTATCTGTGAGGTATATGTCTTTTTTATAGAACTATTCATTTTGCCGGATCACATTCTGTACGATTCATTAAATAGAGTACGGTTGAGTATCGAACGTCCGAGAGTCACTTCATCCGCATATTCTATTTCATCACCAATGGAAATGCCACGGGCAATCATCGAAACTTTTATATTATAAGGTGATAGCTTCTTGTAAATGTAGAAGTTGGTAGTGTCTCCTTCCATCGTAGTACTCAAGGCTAATATTATTTCGTTGATTCCTCCATTAGATACACGTTCCACCAGACTTTCTATCTCCAGATCGGCCGGGCCAATGCCATCGACAGGTGATATGATTCCTCCCAGTACATGGTAGAGGCCTTTGTATTGCATGGTGTTTTCTATGGCCATTACTTCTTTTATATTTTCTACTACACATACAGTCGAAGAATCGCGGGATTTGTTGAGACAGGTAGAGCATACTTCATCGTCGCATATATTATGGCATACTTTGCAGTACTTTACCTGATGTTTTAATGATGTAAGGGCTTGAGAAAAATTATCTACAGTTGCATCATCCTGCCGTAGCAGATGCAGTATAAGGCGTAAGGCAGTCTTCCTTCCTATGCCGGGAAGTTTGGCAAATTCGTTTACCGCGTTCTCTAATAAGGCCGAAGGATACTTCTGGTTCATTCTTTTAATTTAAGGGCGTAAAGATAATAATTATTGAGAGCTTTTATCTCATTGCCGCGGTTAAAACTATATTAAATACGTTATCCGGATAGAATAACTAATCGAAATAGTTTTTTAACTAAAAATATTAGTTTACAAACTGAATTCTTTAGTTATTTGCAAAAAATATGATTGGATTATGAAAGATTTGACCGTAAGAGAAGAAGAATTAATGTGTTTCTTTTGGGAAAAGGGGCCTTTATTTGTTAAAGAAATATTGAGTTTTTACGACGAACCCAAACCTCATTTCAACACATTATCTACAATTGTACGGGGGCTGGAAGAGAAAGGATTCTTGTTTCACAATGCTTTTGGCAATACCTATCAATATTATCCGGTTGTATCCGAAAGCGATTTCAGGAAAGGTACGCTAAAGGGTGTAATCAAGAAATATTTTAACAACTCATATATGAGTGTTGTGTCATCCTTGGTGCAAGAGGAAGATATTTCTCTGGAAGAGTTGAAGCAACTGATCAGAGACGTTGAAAATTCCGACAAATAACCGGTATGGGCGATTTCTTTGTATACATAATCAAGTCGGCTGTTTGTCTGGTCGTATTTTACTTGTTCTTCCGTTTGTTGCTGAACAGGGATACATTCCATCGTTTCAACCGTATTGCAGTCCTTTGTATATTGGTCTTATCATTTATTGTCCCGCTTTGTCGTATTCATGTAAATGCTCCGGCTCAGGTAAACAGGGCAGTATTTGAATTACATCAGTTATTTGTAGAACCGGATAACGTTGAAGTTATTTCACAACCCGATAAAACCTTTTCGTGGACGCATGGCGTGTTGCTTGTTTATCTGGCGGGAATTATATTCTTCATATTCCGGAATGTTTATTTTCTGCTGTGTATGCGGCGTTTGTTTCTACAAAGTAAGGTAGAAAAGCCGGACAGTGGGGTTAAGCTGGTCGTATGCGACAATACTATATCTCCATTCAGTTGGATGAATTATATTATAATATCTGAGAATGATTTAAGGGAAAATGGCAAGGAAATAATGACACATGAAATGGCGCATGTGCGTAAATTCCATTCTATAGATATTTTGTTAGCTGATATTTGTATTGTTTTTCAATGGTTTAACCCTGCTGTATGGCTTATTAAACAAGAGTTGCAAAATATACATGAGTACGAAGCGGATGAGTATGTGCTGAAAGAAGGTATTGATGCTAAACATTATCAATTATTATTAATAAAAAAAGCTGTCGGCAAAAGGCTCTATTCAATGGCCAACAGCTTTAATTACAGTAAACTTAAAAAACGTATTACCATGATGTCAAAACAAAAATCAAGCCCGTGGGCCCGGTTGAAGTATCTTTATGTACTTCCTGTAACAGTAGTAGCGATAACAGCGTTTGCCCGTCCCGAAGTTTCCAACAAGTTGGACAAAATCTCAGAAGTCAAAGTTAGTGATTTTACCGGAATGGTAAAAGTAAACGATGTGGTAAAAAATGATCTTCCTGTAAAAGATACGGTAGATGGATTTGTATTAACCGACATTCAGGTGAAAAATGCCGGTGATAAGAAACAGGCAGAGAAGGATTCATTTGCTGATAAGAGTTTTGAGCTGAAAGTAATTAACGGCTCAACAAGTGTTAAATCCGATAGCGATGGGAATCTTGCTCTTAACGTATCGGGAGATGCTACAGTGGAAATGACGACTCCCAAAGGTCAGATGCAGATGAAATCCGAGAATATGTTTATTAATCTGAGCAGTGTTCAGATATCACGGAGTGCCGATGTTACTAAAAGAATAAGTGGTATCGTTAAGGATTCTTCCGGCAATCCGGTCGCCGGAGCCACAATCGTAGTCGTTGGCACAAAAACCGGAACTGTAACTGTTACTGATATGAATGGTAAATTCGCGCTGGATGCCCCTGATGATGCTACCCTCTCAATATCTATGAAAGATATGAAGAGTGCGGCAGTGAAAGTTGGGAAATCAAAATCTTTGGTAATTACTTTAGCACCTCAAGGTTCAGGGGAGAATGTCATTATTGCTTCGGACTATTCTGTCGAAAATAATGTTTTGAATCTGAAAGATGTAGTAGTTTACAACGAAAGTAAGAGTCCTTTAATTGTAATAGACGGAAAGGTGAGCGTGGATGGCATAGGCGCTATTGATCCCAATGAAATAGCGAGCCTCAAAGTTTTGCGAAAAGAAGAAGGAATTAAGCAATATGGAGATGAAGGAAAAAACGGGGTGATTATTATTACTACTAAGAGTAAAGATAAATAAGATCGTCAAATAAGAATAGGCCGGTTCAGTTCCGAACCGGCCTATTCTTGTTGTATATGGCGCAATTATTGCAATCTCATGTTTTTTTCCTTAGCAAATTCTTTTTGAATATTACGGAAAGCTTCTCCTTTTTCAGCTATTACTTTTGCTATATCGTTATATTCGTTGGAAAAAGCAGTCGCTTGTTCTTCTGTAGGTTCGTTTCCTATAGAAGCGGCCTTGTCACCTAGTTTTACGATTTGCTTAGTAAATTCAAAGTATATTATAGCTGTTTCTTTAAATTTTTCTCCACCCGAAGGAGTATTTAAAGCTTTGATAACATCTATACTCTTATCTATTTTAGTCAACAGGCTGTCGCCTAAAGGTTTAATATCGGCAACGGCATTAGTTTCAATAGCTTGTCCTAATTTAGTTCCATATTCAGTCAAAGTCACTTCTAAAGCTTCCTGTTCATTAACAATTGTGTCGTTAAATTTTACTGCATCTGCTCCGCATGATGTAAGAATGAGCATCACAGTAACTAAAGAAAATAATGTTTTTTTCATTTTTTTTGTTTTTTAGTAATTTTATTAAAATTTGATTGTTTACGACAAAGGTAGATAAAGAAACTTCACATACAAATGTTTTATGATGATAAAGTTTTCTTTTTTGCCGACTATCTGTTCCCTGACTTTTTTATCCCCGCCACAGGAGAATTATTCATCTTCATTATAAGCAATTTCACCATGCTGAGATATATCAAGTCCGATAGATTCTTCATTTTTACTTACTTTCAGGCCGATGGCTTTATCAACAATTTTAAACAATATGAATGTTAATATAGCGCTGTATGCAATTGCCGCAAGATTTACAATTGCTTGTATTCCTAACTGATTCCAGTCTCCGTAAAGCGCACCTTGTACCCCTCCGTCTCCGGTTATAAATTGGGTGGCAAAAACACCGGTCAATATTGCACCGACAAATCCCCCTGCTCCGTGTACTCCGAATGCATCCAGAGCATCGTCATATTTCAACTTGGGCTTCACATAAGCAACCATTGTAAAGCAAACTATCGCCGATGCCAGACCGATAAATAAAGCCCCCGTTGCATCTACGGTTCCTGCTGCCGGAGTGATGGCTACAAGGCCTGCTACAGCTCCTGTGCATATACCGACAACTGTAGGTTTCTTATTTATGATCCACTCCAGGCTCATCCAGGTTACAGCGGCTATTGCTGTTGCTAGATGTGTTACCAGAAATGCATTGGCAGCCAATCCGTCTGCGGCCAGACCGCTTCCTGCGTTGAACCCAAACCAGCCTATCCAGAGTAATGCTGTTCCTATAACTACAAATGGAATATTGTGAGGCGGGATAGGATGCCCTATAGTACGGTAACCTTTGCGACGGCCAAGGAGAATAGCCATAACGAGGGCGGATACCCCTGCATTGATATGAACTACCGTGCCTCCGGCAAAGTCTATCGCACCCATTTGCTGCATCCAGCCGCCACCCCATACCCAATGAGCCACAGGATTATAGACAAGGAGAGCCCACAATACGGAGAATAACAGGAATCCCGAAAATTTGATGCGTTCGGCAAATGCTCCGATAATGAGAGCCGGAGTTATAACTGCAAACATACACTGAAACAGTACGAACAGAATTTCGGGAATACTCCCTGTAGTGAGGCTGTTGAGGGTTATACCATGAAGGAATACTTTATCGAATCCTCCCATAACAGAACCCAATATGCTACTGTCTTCGCCCATAAAAGCCGTTCCAAAGACCCAGCTATATCCGATAATTATCCATTCGATGCTGATAACCGCTGTGAGAATAAGGCATTGCATCATAATGCTTAAGACATTTTTACTGCGAACCAATCCTCCATAGAAGAGTGCAAGTCCGGGAATTGTCATTATCAGGACAAGCACTGTTGCTGTTAGCATCCATGCTGTATTTCCCGAGTCCGGAACTGCTTCGGCTGTTGCTGTTTCTTGTGCCGTAAGCATAACAGGGGTAAATAAGAGTAAGCCTAGTGGTAATATATATTTTGATAACCTTTTCATAACCTGGTTTTTATTTATTTGATAATTTGAGTATTTACAGTTAATCTTTATTTAATCTTCGTCCTTGTTATATAAAGAGTCTTCGCCATGATCGCCCGTGCGTATCCTGATCGATTGTTCAACATCCGAAATAAATATGCGTCCGTCACCGCTTTCTCCGGTATATGCCGACTTGAGGATGGCGTCGATTGATTTATCCACATTAATATTTCTCACGACAAACGATATGTATAACCGGTCGATAGCATTGATGTCATATGCTATTCCCCTGAAAATAAGACCTTGTTTGGCATCTCCTTGTCCTTTTACGTCCCACCATGACAAGAAATCTATGTCTGCTTCATGCAAGGCTTTACGCACTTCCTGAAACTTGGATTTGCGGATAATTGCTTCAATTTTTTTCATAATTTTAAGTCTTGATTAAGTTGTATTTATTTGATTGTAATACCGAATACGAAGTTTATATCTTCTGTTGCCGGATTGGTAATTATATTGGCGAAAATGGGCAGTTCGAACGATTCGCTGATTTTTATACTTTTAGTTGCGCCCAGCATTATATTTGTGAATTTAAAACCATTGGTTCCGTATATAGTACTATCCCAGGGCGTGAAACCCGCCGCTATTTTCAGGTCAATTCCATTTACAGTAAGGGGATAAGCTGCTTCTATATAAGTAGAATATGAGTTCTTTCCATCTTCCTTTTTATTCTCTTTTCCTAAGAAAAAGGTATTCCATGATAATGTAAGGGGAAATGACTCAGGGAGAGTATAGGCTAAAGAGCCTTCCAGCATATGTCCACTGTAACCGTTTTCGGGAGAACTGAAATAACGAAAGGCTTCGTTGCCGTCCCACCAGTAATCAGTGACAGTAAATCCTAAACGATTGACAGAGTAGGAGGCATAAAAGTCTGCCTCTTTGTACCCTTTGGAAGAGCTGAAATCCGGCGATATATCTGATGATCCCCACGCTCCTAAAGTGAAATTAGATAAAGATGCCGTTATAAATGGTTGAACACTGGCTCCGGCGGCTTTGCCGCCTCTCCATACATAACTGCTGACAATGTCAGCTCCCGGATCGATTTCAACTTTCGATTGAGCTTTAGCACCTGATGCAGACAATAAACTCAACAAACCGGCACTTAAACATGCTTTTTTTAAAAAAAATAATATTTTCATAATCATAATACATAAAGATGTTAAACGATTTGGTATTATTGATTTATGATTATAAAATGCGTAATATTATTTCATATTGATATTTTATACCGCAAAAATATGTCAAATTATTTTTTAAATAGAATAAAAATAAGAGATTTTTTTAAAATATTTTGTAATTGGTTTATTATTAAAAATATAGCGTATGCTAAAAATCTATGTTCCATAAAATAGCTCGATAAAATCGAAAAAAGTAACCCAAAACGATAGTTTGATAGCTAAATGATATATCTTTGCATTCGATAGCGAGAATATGATATATTAATTTATGTACTATGTGTGGGTTTGTTGGAGCTTTTGATTTGATGCAGGACGTATCTGTTTTGCGGACTCAAGTGTTGAAAATGGCAAAAAAGATACGTCATAGAGGGCCGGATTGGTCCGGGATATATTGTGGCGATCATGCCATCCTTGCCCATGAACGCTTGTCGATAGTTGGCGTAGCATCGGGTAAGCAACCCTTATATAGTGCAGATCAGAATCTTGTATTAGCTGTAAATGGTGAAATTTATAATCATAAAGAAATTAGAAATAAATATCCTGATTATGCATTTCAGACTCAATCGGATTGTGAGGTGATCCTCGCTTTATACCAGGATAAAGGGGTTGCCTTGTTTGAAGAACTTAACGGTATATACGCTTTTGCACTATATGATAAAGTTAATGATGTATTTCTGTTAGGGCGCGATCATATGGGCATTATTCCGCTATATACAGGATATGACGATTCAGGTCAGTTTTACGTAGCCAGCGAATTGAAAGCTCTGGAAGGCGTATGTCCTAATATAAAGGAATTTCAGCCAGGGCATTATCTCTATAGTAAAGAAGGGGGGGATGGCAAGCAATGGTATAAACGCGACTGGATGCTATATGACAATGTGAAAGATAACAAGTCGGATATTAAAGAAATACGCGCTTCATTGGAAGATGCCGTTTACCGGCAAATGATGTCTGATGTACCTTATGGCGTATTGTTGTCCGGAGGATTGGATTCTTCTGTTATTTCGGCAGTGGCAAAACGCTACGCATCTCTCCGCATAGAGGATGACAACAAATCGGAGGCATGGTGGCCTCAACTGCACTCCTTTGCGATTGGGCTCAAAGGTGCGCCTGACTTGATTGCAGCAAAGAATGTTGCGGAATATATCGGTACTATCCATCACGAAATAAATTTTACGGTGGAGGAAGCGTTAGATGCGCTGGGCGATGTTATCTACCATATTGAGACATACGATGTTACTACGGTGAGAGCTTCAACGCCAATGTATCTTTTAGCTCGTTTCATCAAATCGATGGGTGTGAAGATGGTGCTTTCGGGCGAAGGTTCGGACGAATTGTTTGGAGGGTATCTGTATTTTCATAAAGCGCCCGATGCAAAAGCATTTCATGAAGAAACGGTGCGTAAACTGGATAAATTGCATTTATACGACTGTCTTCGGGCAAATAAGTCTCTGGCTGCCTGGGGAGTGGAAGGGCGCGTTCCTTTTCTGGATAAAGAATTCATGGATGTTGCCATGCGTTTGAATCCGGCAGATAAAATGTGCGGCAGTAACGGGAAAATGGAAAAGCATATACTCCGGAAAGCATTCGAAGATTATTTGCCTGAAAATGTGGTATGGCGTCAGAAAGAACAGTTTTCGGACGGTGTCGGTTACAATTGGATAGATACTTTACGCGAAGTTGCCGAAAAGAAAGTTTCGGATAAACAGATGGAAAAAGTGGCGGAACGTTTCCCTATAAACCCGCCAATGTCGAAAGAAGAATATTGGTACCGCACCATTTTTGAGACTCATTTTCCTTCCGCTTCTGCGGCGCATACAGTGCCTTCAGTCCCGTCTGTGGCTTGCAGTACGGCAGTTGCGCTGGAATGGGATGCGTCTTTCAAAAACAGGATAGATCCATCGGGACGGGCAGTGCAGGCTGTGCATGCCGAAGCTTATTAATCAGGGTATCTTTTTTTATATCTATTAAACATTATATAGAATAAATGTATATAGCTGTCATTTACAGTAAATTAACCACAGAGTTTCACAGAGAAAAAAATCACGGAGTACACAGTGTAACTCTGTGAAATTAAACCCTGTGTGACTCCGTGGTTAAAAATATATACTGTTTTAATAGACAGCCAAATAGTAAAAAATATATCAACTAAAAGAATATGCAAGATTTACAGTCAGCGATAAGATATGGGTTATATGATCCCGGATTTGAGCATGATGCCTGCGGCGTGGGTATGGTGCTTCATATAAAAGGTGCAAAATCCCATTCTATTGTCGAAAATGGTCTTCGTGTTTTGGAAAACATGATGCACCGCGGCGCCGAAAATGCAGACAACAAAACAGGTGATGGAGCCGGTATTATGATACAGATACCTCACGAGTTTATATTATTGCAAGGAATACCGGTTCCCGAAAAGGGGCGTTATGGATCAGGGCTCGTTTTTTTGCCTAAAGGGGTAAAAGAGTCAGAGTCGTGTATGGTTACGCTTACCCGATATATAGAAAATGAAGGCCTGAAATTGCTGGCAGTACGCGATATGCCTGTCAATAGTGATATATTGGGACAGATGGCGGCATCGAACGAACCTGCTGTCAAACAGATATTTATAGTTGGCGATGAAGACTTGAGCAGCAACGGGCTCGAACATAAATTATATTTGTTAAGAAAGAAAATCGAGAAAGAAATATTCAATTCCAAAATATTCTCTCTCGAAACCAAGCGGGCATTTTATATTGTAAGTTTATCAACCAAGCGCATCGTATATAAAGGGATGTTGTCTTCGGAACAACTACGCCATTATTATCCCGATTTGCTCAATCCGCATCTGACCAGCGCGATAGCCCTGGTACATTCGCGTTTCAGTACAAATACATTCCCTACCTGGGACTTGGCTCACCCTTTCCGTATGATAGCGCACAATGGCGAAATAAATACAATAAAAGGCAATCGCCAGTGGATGGAAGCGCGTGAAAGCATCCTCAAATCGGAGCAGCTGGGCAATATTAATGATTTATGGCCTATTGTTCAGCCATTTATGAGCGATAGCGCTTCGTTCGACAATGTATTGGAATTTCTGGTAATGTCGGGGAAATCTCTTCCCCATGCGTTGGCTATGATGGTTCCTGAATCTTGGAACGATAAAAATCCTATTTCCGACAATCTGAAAGCATTCTATGAATATCACAGTTTGTTTATGGAAGCCTGGGACGGGCCGGCCACGATCTTGTTTACCGATGGCCGTTATGCCGGAGGTTTGCTGGATAGGAACGGTTTGCGGCCGGCACGTTATCTGATGACTAACAATGATATAATGGTTGTAGCATCCGAGACAGGCGTGCTGCCGTTCGAGCCGTCGGAAATCAAGGAAAAGGGCCGCTTACGCCCCGGTAAAATGTTGATGGTCGATACCGGAACCGGTACGATCCAGTATGATGCCGAAATAAAGGAGAATCTGGCAAAAGCTTATCCATACAGGGAATGGCTGACAAAAAATAGGATATCCCTGGATAATATATCTTCCGGCCGTACTATCAAATATAGTGTGGACAATTATACCAAATTGCTCAAAACATTCGGGTATTATAAAGAAGATATAGAGAAAATATTGCTGCCAATGGCCGACGAAGGCAAGGAGCCTACTGCATCGATGGGTAATGACACGCCGATTGCTGTTTTATCGGATAAGCCGCAGCGGTTATTTAATTATTTCCGCCAACTGTTTGCACAGGTAACCAATCCGCCGATAGATCCTATCAGGGAAGAATTGGTTATGTCCTTGTCCGGATACATCGGCTCGCTACATAAAAATATATTGGAGCCTATGCCTGAGCATACAAAGATGGTCAGGCTATCCAATCCGTTCTTGTCCAACAGGGAATTGGATTTGCTTGTAAATCTGAGTTATAAAGGGTTCAAAGCCGAAGTATTGCCTATGCTTTTCGATCCTGAAAAAGGAACTGACGGACTCAGGCTTTCATTGGACGAACTTTGTAAAAAGGCTGAAAAAGCAGTTGATAATGGAAGTAATTATATTGTAATCTCGGATAGAGGCGTCGATCAGTATAATGCACCCATTCCGTCGTTGCTTGCAGTATCGGCCGTTCATCACTATTTGATCGAACGGCGCAAGCGTATGCAAATAGACATAGTCGTAGAGTCGGCAGAACCTCGCGAGGTCATGCATTTCTCATTACTATTCGGATATGGAGCTAATGCAGTAAATCCATATCTGGCATTGGCTGTGATAGAAGACCTTGTGAAAAAGGGAGATATACATCTCGACTTCAATACGGCAATGACGCATTATGTGAAGTCTATAAACAAAGGCGTACTGAAAACCATGTCGAAAATGGGTATCTCAACACTGAAGAGTTATTTGGGCGCTCAGATTTTCGAAGCTGTCGGCATCAGTTCAGCCGTTGTAGACAAATATTTTAAAGGGACCACATCCAAGATAGAAGGAATCGATCTGGGAGATATAGCCAGCGATACTTTAGAAGCATATTATGAAGCTTTCGAGGAAGATTTTATCGACCCTACGCTTATCAATCAGGGCATTTATGCCTGGCGGCGCAACGGAGAGAGCCATGCCTGGAATCCTGAAACAATATATAAGTTACAAATGTCTACCCGTTTAGGGAGCTACGGGAAATTCAGGGAATATACCCGGTCTATTGATGCTAAACCTGAAAAAATATTCCTGAGAGACTTTTTAGATTTCGAACGAAGTAAAAAGCCGGTTGATATATCGGAGGTAGAACCCGCATCGGCTATTACCAGACGTTTTGTTACCGGAGCCATGTCATTCGGGTCTATCAGCAGGGAAGCCCACGAAGCTATGGCTGTTGCGATGAACGCTATTGGAGGAAAGAGCAATACAGGGGAGGGGGGAGAGCTGCCCGAACGTTTTGCCACTCCTGCCCGTTCGGCAATCAAGCAAGTAGCATCGGGACGGTTCGGTGTAACAACTGAGTATCTGGTTAATGCCGATGAACTGCAAATAAAAATAGCTCAGGGAGCCAAACCCGGTGAAGGAGGACAACTCCCTGGCTTTAAGGTGGATAATATTATTGCTAAAACCCGTCATTCTATACCGGGCATTTCTTTGATCTCGCCTCCGCCGCACCATGATATTTATTCTATCGAGGATTTGGCCCAATTGATATTCGACCTTAAGAATGTGAATCCTGAAGCACAGATAAGTGTAAAACTCGTTGCCGAAAGTGGAGTGGGTACAGTTGCGGCCGGTGTGGCAAAAGCAAAGGCGGATCGTATTGTAATCAGTGGATGTGAAGGTGGTACGGGCGCAAGTCCTGCCGGTTCTATCAAACATGCCGGTTTACCTTTGGAGATCGGATTGGCTGAAGTGCAACAAACATTAGTTCTTAACAATTTGCGCGGACAGGTTTATCTGCAAACAGACGGCCAATTGAAAACCGGTCACGATATTATTGTTGCGGCTATGATGGGAGCCGAAGAATTCGGATTTGCAACAAGTGCATTGATTGTACTTGGATGCATCATGATGCGCAAATGCCATCTTAACACTTGTCCGGTAGGGGTTGCCACTCAGAATGAAGAGCTGAGAAAGAAATTTGCAGGACGCAGCGAATACCTGGCTAACTACTTCAACTTTTTGGCCGAAGAAGTTCGCGAGTATTTAGCCGGACTGGGTGTTAAGTCTTTGGATGAAATTGTTGGCCGTACCGATTTATTGAAATACGTACAAAGCAAAGACGGCGGCAAATTAAGCAAACTGGATCTTTCCCGTCTTATATATTTCCCCGGAGAGGCCAAAGAAAATGCTATCCGCCATGTGAAAAACCAGGAACATAAGCTTGATAATGTATTGGATGAAGAATTGATAGCAACGGCTAAACCGGCTATCGATAAGTCCATGCCTGTACAAATGTCCCGTGTTATCCGCAATGTCGACCGTACAGTAGGAGCAATGTTGTCGGGCGAAATAGCGAAACGCTACGGAGATGCCGGACTACCCGCCGATACGATACAATATTCGTTTAAGGGATCCGCCGGACAAAGTTTTGGAGCTTTTCTAGCACATGGCGTTACTTTCAGGCTCGAAGGCGATGCGAATGACTATGTAGGAAAAGGCTTGTCGGGGGGTAAAATTATAATTGTACCGCCGGCAGTAGCAACGTTCAAACCCGAAGAAAATATTATAGCAGGCAATACCTTGTTGTATGGCGCCACATCGGGCGAAATATATATAAACGGCAGAGTAGGAGAACGTTTCTGCGTGCGCAACAGTGGCGCTGTTGCTGTGGTAGAAGGCGCAGGAGACCACTGTTGCGAATATATGACGGGCGGACGGACGGTAGTGCTTGGCGCTACCGGGCGCAACTTTGCAGCCGGAATGAGCGGTGGTGTCGCATATGTGTATGATCAACAAGGTGATTTCGATTATTATTGTAACATGCAGATGGTCGAACTTACCCTGATCGAGGATAACTATGATATGCGTGAATTGCGTGATTTGATCACGAGTCACTATAATTATACAAATAGTCCTTTGGCAAAACGTATTCTGGATAACTGGGCAACAGAAGTTGAACGGTTCTTGAAGATAACGCCTATCGAATATAAGAAGGTGTTGCAGGACGAGAAGTTGGAAGCGATCAAGAAAAAAATCGCACAAGTAGAATTTGATTATTAAGACAATTAGTAAATTCGGGAATTAGCAAATTTGAAAATACATTTGCTAATCTGTTAATTTTCGAATTTTCAAATTATAAGAAAAATGGGAAATCCAAAAGCATTTTTAACAGTAAAGAGAAAAGATGCCGGATACCGTCCGGTACAAGACCGTGTCCTTGACTTTGGTGAAGTGGAACAGACTCTGAATACGGAGGATAGGCGCGAACAGGCTTCGCGTTGTATGGATTGTGGTGTTCCTTTTTGTCATTGGGGGTGTCCGTTAGGCAACAAAATGCCCGAATGGCAGGATTATATATATAAAGGAAACTGGAAACTGGCAGCCGAGGTGCTGATGCAAACAAATGACTTTCCTGAATTTACCGGTAGAATTTGTCCTGCTCCATGCGAAAAATCATGTGTGCTTTCTATACATCGCGCACCTGTAACTATCAGGGAAAATGAAGCCGCGGCATTAGAGCAGGCGTTTAATGAGGGATACATACAGCCGAAAGCGCCAAAACACCGTACGGGAAAGAAAGTCGCTGTTATAGGCTCTGGCCCTTCGGGATTGGCCGTCGCTAATCAATTGAATCAAAAGGGCCACGATGTGACCGTATATGAAAAAGGTTCACGGATAGGAGGATTGTTACGTTTTGGAATTCCTGATTTCAAACTGAATAAGAACATTATAGACCGCCGTTTGAGGCTGATGGAAAAAGAAGGTGTAAAATTCGTAACGGATACCGAAATAGGAAAAGATATAAAAGCAACAGAATTATTAGCAGAATACGATGCTGTATGTGTTGCCATCGGTTCGCAAGTCCCACGGGATCTACCTGTCGAAGGTCGCGGATTGAAAGGTGTTTATTATGCAATGGAATACCTTGCGATGCAGAATAAGTTAGTTGCAAAAGAAGATGTTCCGGCCGGACAGGTGATTAATGCAGAGGGGAAAAATGTGTTGGTTATCGGCGGCGGCGATACAGGATCGGATTGTATAGGAACAGCTAACCGTCAGGGTGCGGCAAATGTTCTGCAAATAGAAATTTTGCCAAAACCAAAGGCCCTTGAAGAGTTGGAAAATGTTTGGCCCGAACCATACCCTGTGGTTTTGAAAACATCTTCATCTCACAAGGAGGGCTGTGAACGCCGCTGGTCGTTGAATACTAAACGCTTTATAGGCGAAAACGGAAAGCTTGCAGCCGTTGAATTAGTCGAAATAACTTGGGAAAAAGATGAAAAAGGGAACCATGTGATGAAAGAAACCGGCAAACCCGAAATCCTGAAGATCGATCTGGTGTTTCTTGCCCTTGGTTTTATTCATCCTATCCAGGAAGGATTGCTACAGGAGTTGTCATTGGATACGGATGTTCGTAAAAATATTGCTGTAAAAGCAAATCGTGAGACTAATGTAGCTAAAATATTTGCTGCGGGCGACTGTGTTAGCGGACAATCTTTAGTCGTAAAATGTATAGCGTCCGGAAGAGAGACCGCCCAGCATATTCATGACTTTCTAAAATTGCCTTACGAATAGACGGTTTTCTGCTAAAAGATATGTGTGCGTAATTATCTCATTGGTTATAAGATGTTTGACTAAGATGAAAAATTCTTTTCTGGACAACTTGTATCTAATTTATTGATAATTATGATTTTTTCGCATCTTTCATGCCTTAATTTCAATTTATTTTTTACATTTGCAAAACATAATATATTTCTTAACAGAAAATATGATTTAGACGGTAAGTTTTGTCGTTTTGGTATAAGAAGAAGTTTTTACCGGATACTTTATCATTTAATTAAAGGATAAAAGTGAAACAAGCAAACTTAAAGCAAACAAGAGGCAGCAGTATAAGGCTCCTTTTTCTGTCGGATATTTACAAAACAACTGTATATATTAATATTTTTTATACTTTATTCCATAAAAAAGTTTCAATGCTTACGCGAGGAAGAATTCTTTATTTGTTTCTCCCTTTACATTCCTGGCTGCCGCTTGTGAAAGCATCCGGCAGGAATATGGGCGGTGAAGTTTTTATGCGGAAGAACAAAGTATAATTGTAAGAATAAGCGGTACGAATTTACGACAAACAACAAGTGAAGACTATTCTATATAAATTAAAAACTAACTACATGAAACGGACAAACACAAAACAAAACAAACGTAGCCAAGTGAAACACTTAAACTTAATGCTGTTATTAATAGTGTTCGGATTTTCGCAGGCTGGATTTTCGCAGATTACAATTGGATCAGGTGAGCCTCCTCATAGCGATGCTCTGCTGGACTTGAAAGAAAACAATGCAGGTACGGCAACCAAAGGATTGTTACTTCCGCGCGTTGCATTAACGGATGCCGGCCTTCCGGCGCCAATGGCCGTCCATGTTGCCGGTATGACGGTTTATAATACCGGTACATCTCCGACCGACGGATCTGTGGATATTAAGGATTATGTTTCTCCCGGTTTTTATTACAATTCAGGCAGCCGGTGGGAACGATTGCATCTGGGCTCGGCTAACTGGTTCTATATGCCGTCCATGGCTATCGATGTGACAACAAGCGGAACCTTTACCCGTGATCTGCATCTCGAATACCGCAAGCAGTTTGAGGACGGAGTGGATGCCAGTATACCGGCCGAGAGCCCCACAGCGGGTACACCGTTGATAAAAAGCCCCGATGCGCCCAATCCGTTTACAAAAATTTATGGAGCGACAGAGCTTTATTATTATGTTACAGGCTACGATGATACTGTTTTCTCGAATCTTAGTATCACTTCCGATGGAAAATTGACCTACACAATTGATGCCGATAACGTTACAGGCGCCACATATATGAATATCGTATTCATAGAAAAGAAATAATTGTATCATCAACAGGATCGGGAATATAACCGGTACTGTTATATAATTTAAATTGCTATGAATACTATATATTTAAGATTAATGTTGGGGGCGGTGATATTGTTCTCCGCCATCTTTCCCCGACAAATACAAGCGCAGAGCCTGGCGACCCCGGGGGGAGTTGTTAATTCGAACTACACCTGGGCTGCATGGCTGACACCTGAGAGTTACAATAACGGTATATGGACGAACCGGATTCAGGGAAATACCGTGGGAAATTTTGTTTCGCCGAGGTCTATACCGGCGAAGGTCAATGCCGGGTACAATTTCCATCCTTCCGTACAGTTTACAAAATCGAGCAATTCGGACGCTTCGAAGCGATTGGTATCCCAGAATAGTTATAATATAGCTGCTAACGATAACGTAACGTCTATCTTTGTGCTGAAAAGGGCTAATCAGACTTATTACGATAACTTGTTTTCATTTAATGACGGAGATACAAATGGAGATTTAGTATGGTATCAAAGCAACAATAATCTCCGCTTGTATTGGAATGGTAGTAACACAACTGCTATCCTTACTGCCGGAGAGGGATTGCTTACTGTCGATAATGCCAATAATGGTTCTAACGGCTTAAATACTTACGTGAATGGCGCGGCAGTCCTGACCGGTCCCAACCGAGGTACGCGTGCCTATTACTCCAAGTTGACAATCGGAGCAAATGGCAGTAGCGCAGATTCAGGATACGGTTACGAAGGCATTATTCAAGAAATAATAGTGCTGAAAGCGAATGGCACAAATAAACATATGGAAGCCAATGACATGAGGAAAATCCATTCGTACCTTGCCATAAAATACGGAATTACGCTGGTTGGCGCTGGTAACTACTTTAATTCCGACAACACGGTTGTTTGGGACAAACCGGCCAATGCGCCTTACAATTACAATATTTTCGGTATTGGCCGCGATGATAAATCGGGCCTGTACCAAAAGCAAAGCCGCAGCGCCAATACCGAACTGATAACTGCATATCTGGGCAATACCTTGACAACGCTTAACAGCCAGAATACAGCGACGATAGCGGATGACGGAACTTTCCTTGTGTTCGGTTCGGAAACCGGAGCGTCGATTAAACAATTAACGGGCGTCAACCCTAACCAGGCTTACGAAAACGGAAGCATCAATATGTCGGAAGATCCGAATGTCCAGAGTCCCATCTATAAGACGCAGTTGACAGGTGCGGCATCGATGACGTTGAATCTGAAAGTCTCCATGAGCGATTATTCGTATGTACTGGTTTCCAACGACCCCGCTTTTCCTGCCGGAGCCAGCGGCACACGGATTTATCCTATAGTTAACTACATTGCTCAGAATGTGGAAATAAACCAGAATTACAAGTTCATTAAATTAATAGGTTTCGCTCCCGGGCCCGGAGGTATAACTGCCGGTTTGCGCTTATGGCTGAGGGCTGACGAACCCGCATCATTGACTACCGAAGACAGGCCTGTATCAGATGCTCTGGCAACGGGTAATAACCTGTCTAATTATACGGGTTATACAGGCACTACCGTGACGGCCGTTTCGGAATGGAAAGACCTTGTCAGGGCACAAACATATTCCTATGCGGCAGGGGGAACTGCTGCTGCCCACCGCATTCCTGTTTTGAAAAGGAATTCTCCTGAGATGAATTATTATCCTGCTGTCCAGTTCTGGGGAAGTGCTAACAGTTATGGTTCTTACCTGAGTAATGCCGCGACCAATATAATGCCTTGGGATACCCCGCCAGATGGCAAGCATACGGCATATTTTATGGTAAACAACAATTTCAGTACGAATCCGTGGATTTATATGCTTTCGTTTGGTAGTGCGACTACAGGTACTATTCCACGTCCGGGTTATGGCGTTGAAAGATATACGTCCGGTGATGCTAACGGTAACATTACAGGACGCTTCAGAACAAGTGGAGACGAAACAAGCGCCAGATTGAATTTATTCTCTCCGGGGGCGACTTCTATGCTGGGATATCAAACCCGTACCAATACTTCCGGCACTAATAACTACGCGTATTTCCGGTTTAACGGGAGAGATGATAATTCTTCGACTGCTCCGAGCGCAGGAGATCGGGAATTTAACTGGAATAACATACATTTTCAAAGAGTTTCCATGCTGGGTCCGGGTTATGCATACAACCGTACCATACAGGGATACATGAGTGAAGTAATATTATTCGACAGACAATTGAATGATCAGGATACGCGAAAACTGGAATCGTATCTGGCCTTTAAATACGGCGTGACGCTTTCTCCATCCAATACAGCAACAAACAGGTTTAACTATACCCTATCCAATGGAACGATAGTTTGGGAAGGCGACACTCAGTCGGGTAAATTCGTTGATTTTTACCACAATATCTCAGCCGTCATCCGCGACGATGCCGCCCGCCTGAACAACCGCCATTCGCATTCTACCAATGTGGGTTCCTTACTGCACATGGGTGTAGCCGGTTCCCTGTTGAGCGCTGACGGAAGTGAAACGGGAACCTTGGAGAATGATTTGGAAGCTATTGTTTCCGGTAATGACGGAGCCATTGGCAATACCCATATTTCGGATCCAGCCGAATGTGGCGACTTTACAGACAGGTTCAACAGGAAATGGCTTATCCATAAGGAGACCAGCAATCGCCCTGTTGCCTTGCTTATCGGCGCACAGAATAACGCGGGACTGACTATTGGGAACGATGCCAGTGTTGCGAACAATTATTATAACCACCTGGGGCCGGGTTTTGATGTATCTATGATTGTAGGCGATTCGCCGGCCGCTATCGAAGCAGGTAATTACAAAGCGGTAATCCCTATGCCGTATATAAACGGCGAGCACCAGTGCAACTATATTTTCACTGATGAGGATACGTATATTACCTTTGGATGGAAATCTAACGGAACAGGCTGTGTGGGCGATGAAGACGCACAGTTCACCGGCACGAAAAAATTCGAATGGACACAATGGAATTCCCGCACTAATCAAGCTTCTACTTCGGCTACAGCGCTTACGATTCCGGCTGCGCCTTTTTCTGCGGTCGATCTCGGAGACAATATTCAGGTAACGGGAACCCGGGTAGTTTATCCTAACAATGTAAGGGCAGTACGCGGCTATCCCCGTTCGGCAAATATGCCGGCAAAAGGGAGCCTTGAAGTCCGCAGACAGCGCGGTACGATTGATCAGGATGTAGTCGTTACCGTTGATTTTAATCATCCGGTTATACCTGAATTCTCGATTTCCGATCTCGATTGCACTTCACGGTCTTTTGAAGAAGTGGAAATATACGGGGAATGTTCCGGCAATACTTATTTACCGGTACTCAGCTATGCTTCCACTCCGAGTGCGGCCAAGTACGTAATAAACGGGAATATAGCTACCGTAACAAAGACGGGCAGCGTCACAGGCAGTAACAAGAACGGTATGCTGAATGTCGCTTTTCTGGGTGGAGTAACCAAGATAACGATAAAGTACAGAACCAAGATCAGAGCAACGAATACCACCCAGAATATTTATATTTCGCCGATAACGCTTCGCCCTGTTCCGCCGCCGCCGCCGGTAAACGAAGACGGGCTGTCGTTTGTGAAACAGGTGAAAGAACGCGAGATTACAACCTGCGAACCTGTGGAATATTCTTTTTATATCGGAAATACGAATTGCGATCCTATGGTTGTAAACTTTAACGATGTCCTGCCTGAAAACATGAAGTGGGAAGCGGGTTCGTTCGGTTTGGACGCTGTCAGCAGCAATGCTAATCTGGCAACGTTCGATCCTCAGATAAACCCTGCTGTGTCGGGAACGGGAGAAGAACTGGTAATCAACGGGTTGATTGTTCCCGGGGCTGCGACCCTCAGACTGACGGCAACAGCTGTACTCGATGAGAACGCACCAAGCGGACAATACGACAACCGGGCAAGTATTACATACAATAGGATTGTAAATAACATTCCTGTACTGGTTCCGCCTTTCTATAGTATCGACAGGGAAACACTGGAACCTTACACCTCTTTTGATGCGGTATATTCGCAACGTCAGGATGAAGTGGTAATGGCGCCTGCATACAGCCGCCAGGCATATAGCGCAAATGGTGAAATCGTGGTAACCTATACGGTTAACAATACAAATGCCGATATTACGGATATGTTACTGGATGTTGTTTTCAATGAGGAATTCACTTTAGTAGGTAATGTGAGCGTAACGCAGGTATCAGGTAGCGCAGTCGTCCCTGTTCCTGTGCGCGTAACACCGGATCCGGATTCGCCTAATCAGTTTACTATTGCCGGTGCTGTCGATGGCTATGATGGTTTTGTTTTGCCAACAGGGGTGATGGAAATCAAATTCACGCTGAAGGCGCCGCCTTTAGCCGATATAGTGGATGAAGTAGATGATGCAGGCGTTCCGACAGGAAAGAAAGTCGATCTGGAAATCAACTATGATTTCTCATCCGGTATGGATGACCCTTGTGTGCAAACTTCAATAAGGGGATTGCAGGGGAGTAAGCGGATACCATACTCTGAGATAACACATATCATAACCAATAAAAATGAATCGACAAGAATATTGAAATGATACTTATTGTGTAAATAAGAATCTGTTTCTAAAATAAATACAGGATACTGAATAGTTTTATTTAGTGTCCTGTTTTTATTTTATTATCTGATGTTACGCAACACCGAAAAACAGTATCATTCCATATTCTTGTTCTTGTCCTTTTTCCTGCGCGCAATCGCAGATTGCTTGCGTTCCTTTTGCCCTAAGCAGCAAAAGGAACCAAAAATGCTTTGAGCGCCCGCTTTACTGTGCGACCCGTAGCAGGCTCAAAGGCTAAACGGGCTGAACTCGCCTTTCAGGCTCAGACAGGCATCCCGTTTTACG
>JAISES010000324.1 GCA_031263965.1 Prevotella sp.
CTCAACAAATGAATTACAACGCAAATTCACCGACCTGCAAGGCTGGCTAAACCAATACATCGCCTCCCGCGCCGACGAAGTAATCCTGATGATAAGTGGAATCCCTGTTAAAATAAAATTTTAACAAAACTGCATGGCGAAGAAGCGCTAAAAAAACGGTAAATTTGTCTTGTCTAATACGATTGTTCAGAAAAAAATCAAATGAAGAATATCTGTGAGAACTTAAATTTAATAGATGATAACAAGATGCAAAATCTTGTTAAACAGCTCAAGAAAGGTTCGTATAAGGCGTTTGATGCTTTGTATAAAACCTGTTTTGATCTGTTATACGGATATGTATTCCGTTTGGTTCGTTCTCATGAATCTACTCAGGAAGTAGTGCAAAATACATTTGTAAAAATCTGGTTGAATCGGGAGAAGCTCGATATTAACCTCTCATTCAAAGCCTATCTTTTTAAAATTGCGAAAAACGATATCATGGATGGCTTACGGAAATCCGCATCCAATCCGGTATTTGAAGATTATCTTTCTTATTGTAATCATGAAAAAATGACGATTCACGCGGAACAGGAATTTGATATCGATATGTTTAATTTATTATTGAACAAGGCAAAAAGTAAATTGTCACCCCGTCAGGCCGAAGTGTTCGGATTGATCAAAGAAGACGGACTTACTCCTAACGAAGCCGCACAAAAACTTTCTTTACCGGAACAGGTCGTATACAACTACCTCTCCCAAGCCCTTTCCATATTAAGAGTTGAAATGAAACAAATGGCTCCTTTTTTTATTCTTTTCTTTTTCTGATATGTTTTCTAACATATAAATTCAATCATTAGATTCTTTACCACTTGTACGTATAATATATAAAAGCACCTATAGGTATATGACAAAAACAGGAATAAAACAACTTTTGCAAAAACAATTAGACGGCCGTCTGGACGAGGCAGACCTTCCCGCATTCCAGTCGATTCTTCAAAAAGAGAATGAAAGCGAACTGGAACAACAACTCGAACAATTATGGGAAGAATTTCAGGCCGACGAAAAACATCATGCTTCTTTCGACAGAATCCATAACCGGTTATACCATATAATCCATAAAGAAAAAAGAATTGCGTTATATCAGAATTTGTCCCGGTATGCGGCAATCATTATTCTGCCGCTTTTTCTAATGTTCGGCGTCTACTATTTCACACGAACCCATACGATCAAAGAATTTGCTTCCCATGAATATAGTATAGAAACCGCCTCGGGCGAACGTTCCCGGATGGTTTTACCGGATGGTACAAAGGTATTGATCAGTAACAACACCCGTTTGACCTATCCGGCATCATTCGGAAAACAAGACCGAAAAGTAAAACTAACGGGAGAAGCGTTTTTTGAAGTATCCCCAAACAAAGAATTACCTTTCATTATTCAATCGGATGAAGCTCAAGTAAAAGTCTTGGGAACAGCGTTTAATGTCTATGCTTATCCCAACGAAGCATTTTTTGAGGTCGCCTTGCAAACCGGAAATGTAGAAGTGACAAGCAACAGATACCCCCATACGCCTATGATTCTGCAACCCAATGAAAAAGCAAGAATGAATTACGAAGACGGTGTATTAGTAAAAGAACGGACCGACCTGCGTATAGAGATGGCATGGATGTGCGGTGATCTGTTTTTCCGTTCGGAATCTCTTCCCCGGATATTCAAAAAGATCGAACGTTTCTACGGAGTTAGCATTACCTATACAGGAGAAATGCCTGCAGAAACCTTTACGGGAGGTTATCGGGAAACCGATATTGTGCAAGTTCTGAACAACCTGCAGGAGCACTATACATTCAAGTACGAGAAAAATGGCAATAAACTACATATCAATTTTTAAATACATGGAAGTCTAACGTAGAAAAATTATAAGATTATGAACAGCTCATAAAAAGGCAGGCCGGAGAATAAGGATGACTCTCCAAGCCTGACAAGGGTCAATAGTTTCAACTAAAACATCTTATTCACAGTAAGATGTAAGTAAAAAACCATTTTTAACATATTATTTATGAAAATAAAAACAATACCAGATTGTAAAAATAGCAATTTACGATCAATAATAATCACATTGTTCGCCTTTTTTCTGCATACCACCCTATTATGTGCACAAACAGACAACCTGTCTTTTACAGTTCACAATGCAACCCTCCGTGAAGTATTGGAACTGATCGAATCGAAAAGCAAAGTGATGTTTTCCTATAAAGATGTAACTTTAGACAACCGGAAAGACATCACATTGACAGTGCAAGACGAAAGCGTAGAATCCGTTCTGAATAAACTCTTACCCCTCAAAGCCCTGACTTATACAAAAACAGGGAATACCTTTGCCATCAAACCGGGTGTTGTCACCCCGACCCAAGCCAGGGTGGAAAAAAGAATAACCGGTACAGTAGTCGATGAACGCGGTGAACCGGTTATTGGTGCGAATGTCGTAGAAAAAGGAACTACGAATGGGGTAATTACGGATATAGATGGAAAGTTTTCTTTATCCGTACCTGATAATGCTACATTGGAAGTTTCTTATATAGGATATGTTGTCCAAAGCATACCGATAAGAAATCAAACGACTTTACAAATTATTTTGAAAGAGGATTCTCAAACGCTGGAAGAAGTGGTTGTTGTAGGATATGGAACAAGAAAGAAAAGCGCTCTGACAACTGCCGTTGCTTCTCTCAGTGGTGATGAACTTTCGAACCAGACCAGTTCGGATTTACGCAGATCTTTACAGGGAATGGTTCCGGGACTGACTATCCTGGATAATGGCGGCGATCCGGGGGATTTTAATATGCAAATGCAGATTCGTGGTATATCTTCACCGAATGGGAGTAATCCCCTGATTTTAGTTGACGGGCAGGTTTATGAATCGTTGAATGGGATTGATGCCAATACAATAGCCAGCATTTCCATATTAAAAGATGCCGCCTCTACTGCCATATATGGTTCACGTGGTGCAAACGGTATCATATTGATCACGACCAAAGAAGGTCAGAAAGGAAAAGTGAAAATTAATTATGAAGGGTCTGTTGGTTGGCAAAATGCAACAGCTCTGCCTGAGTTTATGACTACAGAACAGTTTCTTAATTGGCGGAATGATCTGGCCTATTTTGAGAAACAGAGAAGTCCCGGCAGTACGCTTCCGATATATACGCAGGAAGAAATACAGGATTATCTGCAGAAAATGAAAACAGATCCGGTAAACCATCGGGCGGCTTCTTATGATATGGAAGATCTGTATCGCCCGAATGTTCCGCAGACGAAGCATTCGTTAACGCTGGATGGTGGAAGTGATTTTGTCCGTTCTCTCTTTAATCTGAACTATCTTTATCAGGATGGATTAATTAAAAACCGAACGTTCGAAAGAATAGGAATGAGAAACAATAATCATTTTAATATTTTCAAAAGTCTGAAAGGACATGCCAATGTATATTATGAACATTCTATCCGTAAACGTCAGGTCTCTGGAGATGCCGAATACGAAATTGTTCAGGGAATACATAATCCTACGGCCAAATGGGGATTGGGAGGAGCGCCTTTCTATGATGAAGAAGGCAATTACATCCCCAATGCGGCAAGAAGGCGTAATGCCTTATTGCTAACCGATCTGGATTATACAGGACTACATAAGACCAATTCCGATTTAGGTTCTGTGGATATCGGACTAGACTGGGAACCCTTAAAAGGCCTGAAGATAAGTGGGAACTATGCTTATCAGAAAACCTGGCGGAAAGAAGATAAAAATGTTCCTCAATGGGCATTGGATTTTCAGCAATATGTAACAAATTCTTTGACCTATACCAACCAATACCTGTCGAGGGCAACGTTAAATGGCTTGATAACATACGATAAAAGGTATAAAGAGCATACGATTAATGCATTGCTGGGTTACTCCACTGAGGAATTCAAAAATGAACAAAATTCAATGTACGGACAAGATTTCTTTAACAACGAGATCCGGAATATAGGTTCTGGTTCACAGGATAATTTTTCTTTATCCAACAACCTGGACGAATGGGGGTTGAGATCTTATTTCGGACGTTTGGCTTATAATTATGGCGATAAATACTATCTCGAAGGAAGTCTCCGTTTCGACGGATCATCCCGTTTTCCCAACGGAAATAAATACAGTCAGTTTCCGGGAGTATCTGTAGGATGGCGTATATCCAATGAAAAGTTCTGGGAGCCTTTGCATGATATAATTTCCAATTTGAAAATACGTTATTCGTATGGGCAAACGGGAAGCCATGATGGCATCGGGAATTATTCCTATATTCCGCAATTGGCTGTCGGGCAGAATTACGATTTTTCTACAGGCCCGAATGGCGAGTACGCCGTAAACACAGTTCGCCAGAACGATTTGGCCTCAACAGAACTATCATGGGAAAAAGTGATCCAGAATGACTTCGGCCTGGATATTTCTCTCGTGTCCAATAAATTGAATGCTTCATTCGACTATTTCACCAAAACAACAAATGATGTACTGCTTGATCTGGCAATTCCTAAAATAGTAGGCCTCAATCCGGCTAAAACAAATGCAGGAAAAGTGGAAAACAAAGGGTGGGAATTCGACGTAAGTTGGCGGGATGCCATAGATGATTTCTCCTATTCGGTAAGTTTTGGAATAGCTTATGTAAAAAACAAATTAGCCGATTATGCCGGATTAGGTATCACGCAGATCAATGATATGTATTATCGTTGGGAGGGAAGTCCCCTGTATTCCATAAGAGGATATAAAGTATTAGGCATTATACAAACTGAAGAAGAGGCGGCGAAAGCACCTAAGATTGATGCTTATGCCAACCAATTAGCTCCTGGTGATTATCTATATGAAGATGTAAACAAGGACGGGAAAATAGATTGGGATAACGATGCACAATACTTGGGTTCCAGAACTCCCCGATACACTTATAATTTCAGGCTGACAGCCGCCTGGAAAGGATTTGATTTAAGCATGTTCTGGAATGGGGCGGCGGACGTGGAAACCTATCTGGCCGGATATTTGGGTGAAGGCGGCGCATACAATAATGCCCCTATTTCCAGTTTTGTAGTGAATAATTACTGGAAAAAAGAAGGTGACACAAATGTTCATTTTGGCAGGCCTTTGTTTCGTGAAAGTAACAACCTAATGGAAACGGGATATTCTTCAGCTTTTGTTTGGGGTGCCGATTTTCTGAGATTAAGATCTATTATTGCAGGGTATACTATTCCTGAGAATATAACCAAACGAATAAGAATTGATCGATTGAGAGTTTTCTTTGATGGAAATAACCTCCTGACCATATCAAAGTTTATGAAAAATTGGGGATTAGACCCGGAAGATATGCCTGCAACTGCGGGATGGGCCAAAAGACATATTTATCCTCCTCAATTAAAGTCGTATAATATTGGAATTAATATTCAGTTTTAACTAATTAAATTGAAATATGATGAAAAGAATAATATTCAGTATCATAGTAATTACAGGGATGTTCATCAGTTGTAACGATGACCTTTTAAATAAATATCCTGTGACAACCATAAATCCATCAACGTTCTGGCAGGATGAATCGGAAGCGAAAATGGCGGCAAACGATCTTTACCGATTTCTTCCTCAAATAAATACCCAAGTACGTTTTGATAATATAACGGATATTTCAATAGAACCTGCATCTACGGCAAACGATTTGGTAAAAGGGCTTGTTGATCCTACATATAGGGCCTTTCAAAACTGGTGGACAGACAATTACAGGGCAGTTTCCGCCGCGAACAGATTTTTGGAAGGTGTTGAGTTGATTCCCAAAGATAAAATATCCGCCGAAGAATATGAACGTTTTAGAGCGGAAGCCCGGTTTATCAGAGCCATGTCATATACTTTTCTAACCAATTATTTTGGAGATATACCTCTATTTACGCATGAAATTACGGTTTCGGAAGCTTTAGATATAAAGCGAACAGACAAACAGGAGATATTAAATTTTATTGAAAAGGAATTGACGGAAATAGCTAATATCCTCCCGGCGGAATACAAAAATACGGATATAGGCAGGATAACAAAAGGAGCCGCTTTAGCCTGGAAAGCGAGAGCCATGTTATGGTCGAAACAGTATGCAAAAGCCGCAGAGGCAGCTAGAGCTGTTATGGACATGAAATTATATGAATTGCATCCTGATTATGCAGAACTATTCAAATACAATGGAGAATATACAACAAAAGAAGTTATCCTCGAACGTATCTATTCGGCCATTAATACACATAATTTTACAAATGTAGCTGCCCCTTACGGTATAACAGGGCAGTCAACAACTCTTGTTGTTAACCCTACCCGATTATTAGCAGATTCTTATGAAACGATCAATGGATTTCCGATAGGCAAAGACCCTGCATATAATCCCGAAGACCCTTATCGGAATCGCGATCCGCGTATGCAGGCAACCATCTGGTTACCGGTTTTTAAAGAGGGCTCTTATGCAGACGTATTATGGGGCTCGTCTATTCCTTACGATTGTCGTCCCGGTTCAAAAAGCAAAGATGAGGTTCAAACAACACAAACTGTGAATATGACGGGGTTTGTATTAAAGAAATACACGAATATTGAAGACATGGCTAATCCTACTTTATGCAGTCAAAACTTCATAATCCTTCGTTATGCTGATGTGCTTCTGATGTATGCAGAAGCACAAAATGAAATATCAGGCAGCCCCGACAAATCGATATATGATGCTGTTAATATCGTAAGAACCAGAATAGGGCTACCTGGTTTACCTGATAATTTATCGAAGGAGGAAATGCGTGAACGAATACGCCAGGAAAGAAAAGTTGAACTCGCTATGGAAGGATGGCGTTTTTATGACATCAGGAGATGGGATATTGCACAGGATCTGATGAAAAACTCTGAACCAATTCCCGGGATGCGTTACCGCGACATAGAAACAGGAGAACTAAAGACATTGGTTTGGACAAGCGCACAATGGAATTATCCTAAGAAGAATGAGGAGCATCTTTTTCCTGTGCCATTTGCTGAATATAATATGAATCCGAATCTCTTGCCACAGAATGCAGGATGGTGAAATTATGTATCTTTACAAATAAAATAACATGAATCTGTTTGTTAAATATATTGGTATCAGCAGTATCTATTCTTTTTGTTCGGTTTTGCCCGTTAATGGGCAAAACCGTCCCAACATCCTTTTTTGTATTGCAGATGATGCCTCGTATCCGCATTTTGGAGCTAATGGTTCTAAATGGGTAAAAACTCCGGGATTCGACAGGATCGCCAAAGAAGGGGTATTGTTTTCCAACTGTTATACCCCAAATGCAAAGTCAGCTCCTTCCAGAGCATGCGTGCTTACCGGGCTTTACTCCTGGCAGTTGGGAGAAGCCGGAAATCATATTTGCAAGTTTCCGGCTAACAGAATAGTAATAACTGATGCCTTGAAAGAAAACGATTATGAAGTGGCTTATACAGGAAAAGGATGGGCGCCGGGGACAGCTCACACAAAAGACGGAAAGCTACGTTCTCTGAATGGTATACCGTTCCAGAAGCATACACTTATACCTCCTACGCCTCAAATCGGGAAAAACGATTATACGGCTAATTTTAAAGAGTTTCTCGACCAGGCAAAAACAAACACCCCTTGGTTTTTCTGGATCGGTTTTACGGAACCTCACAGGGCGTACACCTATGGATCAGGAGAGGAAGCGGGAGGAAAAACAAAAGAGATGATAGACAAGGTGCCTGTTTACTGGCCGGACAATGACGTGATACGTACGGATATGCTTGATTATGCCTTCGAAATCGAGTATATGGACAAACATCTTGTGGCCATATTGGACGAATTGGACAAAAGAGGAATACTTGATAATACAATTGTGATCTTTACTTCCGATAATGGTATGCCTTTTCCCAGGAGTAAGGCCAACGATTATGAAATGTCCAATCATATGCCTTTAGCCATTATGTGGAAAAACGGAATTAAAAACCCCGGCCGGACAGTGACCGACTATGTGAATTTCGTGGATTTTACACCTACTTTCCTCGAAGTAAGCCACACTGATCCGGAAGAATACGGTATGACGGCTCCTTCCGGGAAAAGTCTGTTGGAAATTTTCTCCAATGGGAAAAAAGGAACGGCAACAGATAACAGGAATTATACGTTACTGGGTAGGGAACGCGACGACTACGGACGCCCCCTAAATCAGGGATACCCTATCCGGGCGATCATACAAGACAGCTTGTTATATATAAACAATATGAAACCAGAACTTATGCCTGCCGGCAACCCGGAAACAGGCTATCTGGATGTGGATGGTTCTCCCACCAAAACGGAAATCCTGAATATGAGAAGAAACAGGCAAAACAACTGGTATTATCAACTTTCTTTCGGAAAACGTGAGGAAGAGGAACTCTATAATCTTTCTGTTGATAAAGACTGCATCATCAATTTAGCAGGCAATCCGCCGTATCAGGAAAAGAAAAGGCGTATGAAAGAAACGTTATTCCATGATTTATACCGGCAAAGCGATCCTCGTATAACAGGCAATGGAGATGTTTTCGACCAATATCCCTTCTATCAGGACAGTGCCAAAGACTTCTTTGAACGCGTAATATCCGGCGAAGTGGAAGAGCCTTGGATACAAACCGGCTGGGTAAATAAATCGGATTATGGCATAAATAACGAATAGTAACCAGGGCAACCACATCAAAATAAACAGATAGTTATTGTATTTATGAAAAAAATCAATCGTAATCTCTCCAAAACAAGCATATTAATTTGTGCTGCAATCTGTTATCCTTCTTATATCTTTTGTCAAAAGGATGCAAAACGCCCTAATTTTGTGTGGTTCATGGCTGAAGACATTTCCAAACATTACCTTCGCCTATATAATACAGACGGAACGGGAGCCGTCACTCCAAATGTGGAAAAGTTGGCACAAGAAGGTGTTGTTTTTAATCATGCCTTTTGCAATGCTCCGGTAAGTTCAGCCGCACGTACTACATTATTTACAGGGCTTTATGCCCCTCGTGTAGGAATGAGTTGGCATAGAAAACTAAAACCAATATCTATGCCGGAGGGAACACAAATGTTTCCTGCATACTTGAAAGCAGCAGGTTATCATACGAGTAATTCGGCAAAAACCGATTATAATTGTATCATGCCGGAAGGTACATGGAATAATGCCGAAGCCAAACAGGGAGAATGGAAGAACAGGCCGGATAAGAACACTCCTTTCTTTTATGTCCAAACCTGTGCCATTTCACATGAAAGCTGCCTGCATTTCAGCTTGGAAAAGAAAAATACCATAAAACCCCGGTATAATCCCGATAAGGTCAAAGTGGCTCCCTGGCACCCTGATACGGAATTGTTTCGGTATACATATGCAACCTTTTATGACAAAATAAACGACACGGACACAGAATTGGGGAAGGTGATGCAAATGCTTTCCGACGAAGGAGAACTCGACGATACCTTTATTTTCTATTTTGGAGATAATGGCGGTTCATTGCCCGGTAGCAAAGGTTATACCGGAGAGCAGGGATTACATGTACCACTCGTCGTTTATATACCGAAAAACTGGCGGGATAAAATAGATTTACCCATAGGAAGCAGTAGCAATGGTTTTGTCAGTTTTCTTGATTTTGGACCTACTCTATTGAATCTGGCAGGAATTGAGATACCGAAACATATGGATGGAAAACCTTTCTTAGGCGCAAATGTCATTTGCGATGAACTTACAAAAAGAGATGTAACGTATGGATATGGAGACCGTTTTGACGAATTGTATGCTTATAACCGTACATTGCGGAAAGGAAACTTTAAATATTCAAGAAATTTCCTTCCACATCAGCCGAAGGGATTCTTCAATTTTTACAGGTATAAGATGGAGGCTTTTAAACAATGGAAAACTTTGGACAATGAGGGTAAGCTTATAGGCATACAAAAAACTTTCTTCGAGCCGCAAATGCCGGAAGAACTATATGATTTGTCAGTAGATCCGTACGAAACAAACAATTTGGCCGGCAATCTTAAATATGCAGACAAACTTAGGGAGTTAAGAAATATGCTGAAGGAGCATATGGTATCAGTTAATGATTTAGGATTGATGCCCGAATCCGAATGGCTGAAGGGAGCAAAGAAGGACCCGATTGTATATGGGGAAAAGATGCACGAGCAATTAGTTAGATATAGTAATATCCTTGATTTGCAACTTCTTTCTTTTAACGATGCGAAACTTCATTTAAAAAAAGCTTTAAAATCTTCCGATCCGGTAGATAATTTCTGGGCATCCACTGTTTGTGTTTTCTTTGGAGAGCAAGCGGAGAGTCTACGTAAGGAAGTAATACCCTTACTATCCCATCCTTCTCCTATCGTAAAAAGCCGTGCTGCAGTCTTCCTGTCTGTTATTAAGCATATAGAGCCTTCAACAAGAATGAAAGAGATTTTACATTCGTCAAGGTCGGGAGCTGATTGTTTACTGACCTTGGGTGATATTGCTTATCTGAAAGACTATGTTTGCGGTTCTGTTTTCGACCTTACGGAAGAAGATGTAAAATATCCTGCGGAAAGTTATGGATGGAGAATAGAATATATAATGGATAGATGATCCCTGCTTTATGTTAGTTGTAATTTTTGAAAAAAGAAGATATTGTTTGATATTGAAAAAAATATGTAATTTCGCAACAAGTTATTTTTGAGGAAACAGATTGTCTCCTTAATATATTTTTTTGAATAAAATCATGATAGTCTTTAATATCACATCGCCGGATACCGGCATAGCTGGTGAGTTACAGCGAAAAATAGATAATCTCACGAAACCCAGGGGGGCGTTGGGGGCGTTGGAAACGGT
>JAISES010000335.1 GCA_031263965.1 Prevotella sp.
AATAATTATCACAACATACTCTCTGTCATCCTGAGGAACGAAGGATCTCGTTTCTCCAAAACAAAATATACACGAGATGCTTCCTTCCGTCAGCATGACAAAAACGAAAATAATGTCGCGTTAAATTGTTTTCATTACTTATATAGCAAATTGTTTTCAAATCCTATAATAATATTTTTCGATAAAATTCAAACAGTTTCTAAAAATGCTTACTTTTATATTTACAAACAAAAAATTCCATGATACTAATCTGTGACGATGACAGTGCAATACGTTCCTCTCTAACCCTTGTTCTCAAACGGGCAGGCTATGAAACTGCATCTGTTGGCAATCCGCAGGAAGCCATAGAATTTGTCAAAGCGACACCTCCCGACCTCATCCTTATGGATATGAATTACACCAAAGGAACAAGTGGAGAAGAAGGGCTTACCTTGCTAAAACAAGTTAAAATATTCTGTCCCGGAATTCCGGTAATACTTATTACGGCATGGGGTTCTATCAGCCTGGCAGTAAAAGGTATACAGGCCGGAGCTTTCGATTTCGTTACCAAGCCATGGAACAATATGGCCTTATTAAATACCATTCAAACGGCTCTGCAACTAAAAGATGAAGGAGGCGAATGTACAACAAATAGTTCAATCTCTCCGAACGAATTTATCAATAATAAAATTATAGGGAAGTCTCCCCTGTTGCTCAATGTATTCAATACAATATCCCGGATTTCCAGGACAAATGCTTCTGTGCTCATTACGGGAGAAAGTGGTACAGGCAAGGAACTCATTGCCGAAGCCATACACGGAAATAGCGACCGGAACAAAAATCCTTTCGTAAAAGTAAATCTGGGCGGCATTTCCCAGTCTTTGTTCGAAAGTGAAATGTTCGGGCACAAAAAAGGAGCTTTTACAGATGCCAATTACGACAGAATCGGACGTTTCGAACTGGCCGATAAGGGCAGTATATTTCTCGACGAAATAGGAGAACTGGATGCCGCCTGTCAGGTAAAACTGCTTAGAGTGTTACAGGATAAGACATTCGAGCCGTTAGGCGACAGCAAACAAAAACAGGTAGATGTGCGGATTATCAGTGCAACCAACCGCAATCTGGCAGAGATGGTTGCAAAAGGCTCATTCAGAGAAGATTTGTTCTATCGCATCAACCTGATTACCATCCGCGTACCGGCTTTGCGTGAACGAATTGACGATATTCCCCTTTTGGTAAATCATTTTGTAAAAAAACAGGTGGAACAAAACCGGTTATCAAATATAGAAGTGTCGGCCGAAGCGATGAACTACCTGAAAAAGTTGCCTTATCCGGGCAACATCCGTGAATTGAAAAATCTGGTAGACAGGGTTATTCTGGTTTCAGGGAAAAATGTAATCACAGATACTGACTTTAAGGAACAATATATAGAAATACCGAATATAAATACAAATTTGCCAGACTCTGTATATCCATTGGATGAATTAGAGAAAAACATGATAATCAAAGCCATAGAACGATACGGTGGTAATCATTCAAAAGTAGCTGTGGCATTGGGACTAACCCGTCAGGCATTATACAGAAGACTTGAAAAATATGGTATAAGTACAGATGATTAAATTATGAAATCAAAGATTCTCTTTTTCATTTTGACGGTATTAGTTTTCGGATCGATTTTAGTAACCGGATTTTTATTTTTCAAAACAGACATACATAAATTTCTGATTATAGAGGGAATAGGAATACTCGCCATTGTTTTCTTTTGTATCCTGTACAACAGGCTCGTCAAACCGTATCAGATTATATCGAGCGGAATGGAACTCCTCAAAGAACAGGACTTCTCAACACGCTAGCGCCCTATTGCCAGCAGCGAAGCGAATCGGGTAATAGAGGTATTCAATAAAATGATGGCTCAGCTAAAGGCCGAACGCTTGCAGGTAAGGGAAAAAAATCATTTTCTCGACTTGCTGATACAAGCATCTCCGCAAGGTGTTGTCATTCTCGATTTTGATGAAAGAATTACTGAAATAAATTCTGCCGGACTACGCCTGTTAAACATTTCGGATATAAATGAGGTAAAGGGAAGGACGTTGCCCGAAAGTGATCTAATTATAGGCAAACAATTGGCCGGATTAAAGCCAAATGAAGATCTCGTTATCCGTAGTTCGGGTATCACAATGTACCGTTGTTCGCGCTCTTCATTTATAGACCGCGGATTTGCCCATCCCTTTATCCTCATCGAAGAGTTAACTCACGAACTACTCAAGACGGAAAAAAAGTCATATGAAAACGTTATCCGTATGATGGCCCACGAAGTTAATAATTCGGTTGGCGCTGTAAGTTCAACTTTGAACGTAATATCAGATACTTTACGCCAGGATGAAAGTAATGAGTTGGCCGATGTATTGCCCGCTGTGGAAGCATCTTTCGACAGATGCAGGCATTTAGGAGAATTTATCAGTAACTTTGCCGAAGTTGTAAAAATCCCACGGCCGACACTTTCAAAGGTAAGTATCAATGAATTAGCCAAGTCGGTAGATGCATTAACCCGGATAGAGTGCCGGCGGAGGAATACGCAATTAACTCTATATCTGACTACAGATACCGATACTGCATACATTGACGGCATTCAGTTTGAACAAGTCCTGGTCAATATTGTAAAAAATGCCTATGAAGCCATTGGGGAAGGCGGCGAAATACAGGTTGTTACAAACTCGCACCCCTTATCAATTATGATTATAAATAATGGCCCTGATATATCGGACGAAGTGAAGCAGAAGCTTTTCACGCCATTTTTCACTACTAAAAGCAAGGGGCAAGGTATCGGGCTGATGTTTGTCCGCGAAGTATTACTTAATCATAGATGCAAATTCGACCTAAGTTCAAAGGATGGGTGGACAAAATTCGAAATCCTCTTTAATGAAGAATAAGAAACTGTTTAAAAAAAGTCGATTCTTAACCATTTCGTAACATATCCTTAGTTTGTTTGTTGCAATTACTCAATAATATTGCATCAAAATTAAAACTTAATAAGGATATGAAAAAAGCATTATTTGTAGTAGCCGCGTTAATTGCCATGTTAAGTTCATGTGGCAAAAAAGAATCGTCGCTATCGGGAGCTGGAGCCACATTCCCTGCGCCGTTCTATAATATAGTATTCAAAGAATATGCTAAAAATGGAAGCAACGTAGCATATGGAGCCATCGGTAGCGGTGGCGGTATTCGCAGTCTGAAAGATAAGACTGTAGACTTTGGGGCAACGGATGTATTTTTGTCGGAAGCCGAATTGAAAGATATGGGCGCCGATATTGTACACATACCTACAGCCTTAGGGGGGGTAGTTCTCTCATACAACCTTAAAGACGTTAAAGGTTTAAAACTTACGTCAGAAATAATCTCCGATATTTATCTTGGTAAAATCTTAAACTGGAATGATGCTAAGATAAAAGAACTGAATCCGGATATAACTTTTCCTGATAAAAGCATCATACCTGTATATCGTTCGGACGGTAGTGGTACGACCGCTGTTTTTTCGGAATATATGTCTAAAGTAGATCAAGCCTGGCTTGAGGCTATCGGTGCAGGTAAATCTCTTAAATTCCCGAATGGAACAAAAGCTGTCTCTGCAAAAGGGAATCCGGGTGTAGCCGGTATCATTGCCGAAACGGAAGGTGCAATAGGTTATATCGGCTCTGAATATGCTTTGGCGTTGAATATGCCATCTGCCTTATTACGTAATAGTTCGGGTAATTTTGTCGCAGCCGATAGTAAGAGTATTTCGGCATCGGCAAATGTGGATATACCGGCAGATACACGCGTAGTAATAACAAACTCCTCTAATCCTGAGGCTTATCCGATCAGTACATTCACATGGATTATAGCATATAAAGAACAAAACTATAATAACAGAACAGAAGATCAATCTAAGGCTTTGGTCAGCCTGCTCAACTATATTATCAGCCCTGAAGGACAGGAAACAGCTGCCAAGACGCATTATGCACCACTTCCTGTAACGGCTGTGGAAAAGACAAAAGCAATTATACAGTCGATGACATATAGCAGTGAACAGTGAACAGTGAACAGTGAACAGTGAGCAGTCAACAGTCAACAGTTATCAGTTATCAGTAAGTAGTAAGTAGTAAAAGCTATCGGCTAAAAGCTAATTATAATGAAAGATAAAATATTCAAAACCATATTACTAATAGCATCGTGTTTGATTATACTACTTACGGCAGGTATTGTGTACGGTTTGATTAGCAAAAGTCTTGGAGCTTTCTCAGAATTTGGATTCGGGTTTATAACCTCTTCGGAGTGGGATTCGCGAAACGATATATACGGCGCTTTACCTTTCATTGCAGGAACAATGATGACTTCTATACTTGCATTATTGTTTTGTGTACCGTTTTCGTTATCGGTTGCGCTATTCAACGGGGAATATTTCAGAAACAAAAAAATATCAACTATCGTAAGTTCGGTTGTAGACTTGCTGGCAGGTATACCATCTATCGTATATGGGTTGTGGGGTTTTTATACCCTTCGCCCTGTTTTAATTGATCTGGGAGTGAATGACCAGGGATTTGGAATATTGCTTTCATCCATTGTGCTGGCAATCATGATTATTCCGTATGCATCTTCTCTTAGCGCCGAATTTATAGCGATGGTTCCTAACGAATTGAAAGAAGGAGCTTACAGCCTTGGAGCGACGAATCTGGAAGTAATAACCTCCGTTAATCTGCCTGTGGCAGGATCGGGAATATTTGCTTCCTATGTGCTTGCATTCGGGCGTGCTTTGGGTGAGACAATGGCTGTGACTATGCTGATAGGTAATACGAATAACATTCCTCAGGCGCTTTCCGATACGGGAAACTCTATGGCCAGCATCATTGCTAATCAGTTTGGCGAATCCGGCGGATTGAAACTCAGTTCGTTAATGGCTATAGGATTACTGTTGTTCCTGATTACTGCCTGTATCAATTTTGTCGCTAAATATATAATGAAAATGGTGAACAAATAATGTGCCGATATGAAAATATGCCAATGTGCCAATGGCGCGGAGCAACAAAACGACTTGCTAACGGCTATAAGCCATAAGCCAGATTAATATGAGAAAAGGATTTACAGCGACATCGAAGTTCAGATTGGCAAAGAGCAGAGCATTCCTGTTCGCAGTTTGCCTGCTGTCGGGTGTAACCATGATACCGCTTTTCCTGATTCTTTGGGAACTGGTAAAGAAAGGATACAAGCAATTCAATTTGAGCTTATTTACAGAAGTTGCGCCTACATCGATGGAGGCTATGCTTGCCCGGATAAGCGGCAGTCCTATTCCCGGAGGAATACTCAACGGGATAACCGGCACACTTCTTATTCTGTCGCTCGCCATTGTGATAGCCATCCCTGTTGGTATTATGACAGGAATTTATCTGGCCGAAAATCCAAAGAAGAAACTGGCTGATCTGGTACGTAGCCTGAGCGATTTGTTGCAAGGTATACCATCTATTGTTATCGGGGTAGTCGTATACATCTGGATAGTGATACCCATGTCGGGCTACTCGGCTTTAGCAGGCAGTGTGGCGCTTGCCATCATGATGTTGCCTATGATAATACGTTCGACAGAAGAAAGTCTAAAGATGCTTCCTGCCTCGTTGAAAGAAGCGGGTCTTGCTTTGGGAGGCTCATATACAACCGTCATCTTGCGGGTTTTGTTGCCTTCGGCTTTCAGCGGACTATTTACAGGTTCTTTACTGGCCGTATCCCGTGTTATGGGCGAAACGGCGCCCCTTTTGGTAACAGCCTTGGGTGCATCGGCTATAAACTGGGATGTTGCCGATCCTACAAGTGCGATATCCCTGTTGATCTGGGAATTCTATAACGATCCTAATCTGGCAGATTTGGTATGGTCTTCATCTTTACTACTTTTATTATTTGTATTAGGTATTAATATTCTTGCAAAAAGTATAGCTAAAAAATGGAAAATACAGTAAATTCAAACGAATATATTTTAGAGCTCAAGGATGTATCGGTGTCGTACACTCCCGGTAAAAATGCCGTGAATATGGTTAATGCCGACATTAAGGTGAATACCGTCACAGCCATTATGGGGCCGTCGGGATGTGGAAAAAGCACATTGTTGCGCGCTATAAACCGTATGCACGAGCTGTATCCGGATATAGTAACTACCGGCGAAATCCTCTTAAAAGGAGAAAATATATTCGATATGAATCCGATGGAGGTGCGCCGGCTTGCAGGAATGGTATTTCAGAGGCCTACTCCGTTTCCTACAATGAGTATTTATGATAATGTCATAGCCGGATATAAGCTGAATAATCTGAAGTTGAGTAAATCTGAAAAAGACGAAGTAGTTGAAAATAGTTTGCGGAATGTCGCTCTTTGGGACGAAGTGAAGGATTCGATGACAAAGAAAGGCACCTTTCTTTCGGGGGGGCAACAGCAGCGTCTTTGTATCGCCCGTGCATTGGCGCTAAAACCGGAACTATTGTTAATGGACGAACCGACATCGGCTCTCGACCCCATATCAACCAATAGGGTAGAAGAATTGATCTTTGAATTGAAAAAACAATATACAATAGTAATTGTTACCCATAATATGTCTCAGGCAGCCCGCCTGTCGGACAATTCTATGTTTATGTATCTGGGCGAACTGGTAGAATACGGCACAACAAAACAGATGTTTACCAAACCTAACGATAAACGTACAGAAGACTATCTGACAGGAGTATTTAGTTAAGATAAGCTGTTAGCCTTTGGCTATTAGCTTTAAATAATATAAACAAAAAGCTGTTGGCTATAAGCTAATAGCTAAAAGCTAGAAAACATGACAACAAATATAAAACTCAGGCAACTCGAACTGCTGTTGAACGATTTCGAACTATTATCGAAAACGGCATTGATACAAATGCAAATAACCACAAAGCTGTTAGAAGACAACTCCTTGGAATCGTTGTATGAAGAGGCCGAGTCTAATGAAATAATCATGGACCGGCTGGAGATTAAAGTCAGAGAAGAAGTGGTTTTTACAATATTCCAGTTCAATCCGATTGCGGCCGATTTAAGGAAAATAATTACCTATCAGGATATAACTACCAATCTGGAACGGATAGGAGATATGTTATTGAATATTATTCACTTCCTGAAAAAGACCGATCTGTCGGCGCATCATTTTGAAGGCGTAAAAAGACTGATCGCTAAAATGGTGGAATATGCCGGAGAGATGCTCAGAAATGCTGTTTTTTCTTTTTCGAATGAAGATGCTCACACAGCATATCAAGTGATACAAGAAGATGACAAAGTAGATGAACTATTCCATCAAATAAGCTTATCTTTACAAGAAACTCTTTCGGGTAAAGCATTGAGCAAACCCGAAATACAAAGTATAATACATATTAATGCCATATCTCACAACCTGGAACGGATTGGAGATAGTGCAACCAATATAGCGGAGGCAACAATTTATCTAACCGAAGGTAAAGATATCAGACATGGAAACAAACAATAAAATATCTATTCTTATTGTAGATGATGAACCGGACATAAGGGAGATATTGCAATTTAACTTGCAAAACGAAGGGTATGATATAGATCTGGCTGAATCTGCGGAGCAGGCGGCAAAGGTACTTTCGTCGAAACATAAGCTGATTTTACTTGATGTTATGATGGGAGGAATTTCGGGATTTAAGTTTGCCGACCAAATGAGGAAAGACGGAAATAATACTCCTGTTATTTTTCTGACAGCAAAAAATACGGAAAATGATATGCTTACGGGCTTTTCGATAGGCGGTGACGATTATATACCAAAACCATTTTCGATAAAAGAAATTATAGCTCGTGTAAGGAGTGTGCTGAAAAGATCTATCCGTCATTCAACTGAAGTTCAGGAGAATATTATTTCGGTAAATACTCTTGAAATAAATATGGATACAAAAATCGTGTCTGTTGATGGTAAGCAGATTGAGCTAACTAAAACCGAATTTAATATACTGGTTCTTCTAATCCGGAATGCAGGGAGAATTTTCTCCCGTGCCGATATTTTAGATAAAGCATGGAAAGACGACGGTATAGTACTGGAGAGGACTGTAGATGTGCATATTGCCAGATTGAGAAAGAAAGTAGGTGTTTACGGTGATTATATTATTAACCGGACAGGATATGGATATGTGTTTAATATGCCGAACAAATAACTTGTATTTAAGTCGCTATTTATTAAAGAGTACCGGTCAGGGGTTTGATTATGGTTAAAAATATGTTCTATTTATTATGCGGAATCTACGATTCCTTTTCTTAACTTTTTGCTTGACCAAAAAGTTACAAAAAGTCAAGGCTGTACCGGATAGCCGACCCACAGCCAGCTTGCCGGCTAAACAAAATAAACTCGCATCTAACGATGC